>JAYRIO010000083.1:0-9374 GCA_041906745.1 Patescibacteria group bacterium | reverse complement strand
GTCACCACCAGGATGCCGAAGTGCCAGGCCAGGATCTGGTGGCCGAAGCACATGCCAAGCACTGGCAGATCCATGGCGAGCGCCTGCTCGATGAGCGGCCGGAGTGCTTCCAGGTAGCCTAGTTCCTGCTTCGGCATGGTTGGGAGCTGGTACTCGCCCGAGCCGCCGATGACCATTGCGTCGTACTCTTGAAGATTGATCCGCTTCAACACGCCGGGATCCAGGAGCGGATTGACGACGGCGAGCTCGTCCGGCGCAATACCCGCATACCGCATCAAGCACGATTGCTCGTGCTCTTTCGAGGCATCGGTCCGGTACTGGATGAGGAGTAGTTTCATAGGTCTTTCCACCAAACAGCGCCCTCTCTTGGGGCGCTGTGTCGATTACTTCCTTCTCATTTCCTTATACCGCAGCACCCCGGGAATGGTTCCGGTTGACAATGAAGGTGCGGCAAATAAGGTGGATAGTCTTCATGACCGATCCATCATCCGCCGATCGGTCGGATTCGTCAAGATGCCTGACGGAGTAGGAATTCAGTCAGCAGCCGCACGCCCCAGCCCGTGCCGTTCTTCGGCCAGTAGGATCCAGGTTCAGACCGCAGCGCCGGCCCAGCCAGATCGATGTGCGCCCAGGGCGTTTGTGTAGGCACGAACTTCTCGAGGAAGGCTGCGCCGGCAATCACGCCAGCATTGCCACGCTTGCCCAAGTTGCGGACATCCGCCGTGTCACTTTTGACATGCTCACGGTAGTCGTCGTCGAGCGGCAACTGCCAGAGCAACTCGCCGGTGTCGTCGGCCGTATCCACAAGGTCATTGATGAGGACTTGGTTATTGCCAAGCACAGCCGCCCGCTCTTCACCGAGTGCGACCAGCGCCGCACCGGTAAGCGTCGCGCAGTCGATGATGAGCGCGGGCTTGAAGGTGGCTGCATGCGTTAGAGCGTCGGCCAGCACGATCCGGCCCTCGGCGTCAGTATTGGCCACCTCGATCGTCAGCCCGGACTTGGCGGTGATGATGTCGCCGGGCTTCAGGGCCGTGCCGCTCGGCATGTTCTCGACGGCCGGCACCACGCCCACGATATGGATAGGCAGTTGCAGCATGGCCGCCGCATGGACAGTCGCGAGCACCGTCGCGCCGCCTGCCATATCCATGTGCATCGTCTCCATACCCCGCTCGGGCTTCAGGTTGATGCCGCCCGAATCGAAGGTGACGCCCTTGCCGACCAGCACGATCGTTTTCTTCGCTTTCTTCGTCGGGGTGTACTCGAGCGTGATGAGCTGCGGCTCGTGCTGCGAGCCCTGCGCCACCGCCAGGATGCCGCCGAAGCCCTGCTTCACAAGTTGCGTCTTGCCGAGCACGGCGCACGACAGCTGCTCGGATGCGCCAGCCAGTTTCTTGGCGGCGTTGGCAAGGGCGCCAGGCGTCATGACGTTGCTCGGCGCATTGATAAGCTCGCGGGCAATCCGGACCGAGTCCGCGATCAAGCACGATGCCTTCAGGATCCGATCGAGCGACGTCGGCACGGCAGCATCAGGAGCCACCAGCACGACCGATTTGAGGTCGGTCGCATCGTCTTTCTTCGTGTGGCGGTACGTGTACGAGGCGGCAAGCGCGGTCATCACCGCCTCCCCGATGTGGGCGTCGTCGAAAATCCCGCCCAGATACAGCGCCACGTCCGACGCCTTCGCTCGCAGCAACTGCTTCACGGCCGTGCCGATCGCGCGCCGGAAGGTCTCCATCGTCCCCCGGTCGCTCGTCCCGTCGCCCAGCCCGACCAGCAGAATCCGCCCGATGGTCCCGGTGGTCGGAAAGAGTGTCAGCGTCTCGCCGAACGTGCCGCGAAAGGATTCGGAGGCCGCCTTTGGAAGATGTTTGGCCAGCGGCTTGGGGAGCTTCTGATCCGCGCCTTGCGGCACGAGCATCACCAGCGCAGCGGCTTCAAGCTGCTCGAGCGGCTGGGTGAATATGGAAACGGTCATGCTGCCATCAGATCAGATTGACGTCGTTCCTTCAAGAGCCGCTCGGCTTCAGCAAGCTCGTCCGGCGTATTGACGCCGTGTGCCTCGTAATCCTGATGTACCGGCACGCCCGCGACACGCCTACGATCCTGGATCGCCAGCGCGACCAAGTCAGTGATGTAGTACTCGCCCGTCACCGGACTCGGCGCAATCCGGTCGAGCGCATCCCACAGCCATGATGACTTGGCCAGGTACAAACCCGCATTGCATTCGGCAACTGCCCGCTCTGCATCCGTCGCATCCTTGTACTCGACGATCCGCTCGACCGAGCCGTCGCTGGCACGCAGCACGCGGCCGAACCGCTCCGTCGCCCCACCTGGAATCACCGTCCCTGTCGCCAGCGCCAAGACCGCACCCTTTTCAACTTCGCTGCGAAGCGCTCGGTAGGTATCGGCGGAAAAGAACGGGTTGTCGCCGTTGGCGATGTAGACCAAGCCATCAGCGTTGCCGAGCTCATCCCTTGCCGCCAAGGCAGCGGCGCCCGTGCCAACGCGCTCACCCTGCTCGACGTAGCGGCGCGGCCCGAGTGTCTTGCGCACCATGTCCGCCTTGTACCGAAGGACGATCACCGGATCGGCGATGCCCAGCGCTCCCAGGGTGTCGAGCGCGTAGCGCACCATCGGCCGGCCGCCAAGCGACACCAGCACTTTGGGCAGTTCCGGATGATTCATCCGCGTCCCTTGCCCCGCCGCCAGAATGATCGCATTGATTGTCATACTGGCAGTGTACCCTATCTGGCATTACCCCCCCGTACCGTATACTACAGATATCTACAGGAGGGGTATGACGAAACCAGAACGGCGCTATTCGTTCGGGCAGTGGTTGTACGTGACATGTTGCGTCGCGCTGGCTGGCATAGCGGGGCTCTTTCTATTTGCCGCAGCATTCTCGCGAGTCTGCGACCATCCTAACGCAACACCCCCGGAAACATGCACGAGTATGCACAGCGCGATCTTCGAACCGACAACGTTGGTGATACTTGGATTGCTTGCCTACGCCGTTGCCCTCGTCTACTTCTGGGCAACGCGACGCCGGGTCATGAGCATCCGCTTGGCACAAATCGGACTTGTACTTGCATCGATTGCGAGTATTGTCGAGAGCTTCGCAATTCTTATCCTTCCAGACGGCGCAAGTTCGTCGTATCCGGAGCGCCTTGGATATCTAGTGGTTGGACTCCTTCCTCCGGCTGCACTCTTTCTCCTGACGAAATACAAGGATCAGCTCATCAACGCACACCTCGACTCCAAGCCCAAACAAACTGCCCGGCCAACACTTTCATACATCTATCTGCTCTTCATCTCAGTAATTCTTCTCATGAGCGGCGGATCGTTGATTGATTGGTATTCGGATGGATCGCTCTACGCCGCATTCAGCTTGCTCTTCACGCTCGTCACCTTCCTGCTATCCCTGCTGTCGCTAGGCACTTGGTTCGCAAACAACCGACTTGCCAGCGTGCGGTATACGCGCTGGAACTTGGGAATCATTTTCACAGGAATCGTTGCGTCGTTTGTATACTTCCTACTGGCCGCTACCGACAAGCAGGTAATAATTGATTGGTATCTTACTTATCCCGTACTCGTACTCATGCCAATCATCGCTCCCTTGATTCCCGCCTTCTTTATCCACCGCTACCAGCGCCATATTCTCGAAGACTAATCCGGGTAATTAACCTGGACAAGATGCCATTGTTCTGTTAAACTTCCTCCACCTTTCAGAAGGAGGATTTGTTCTTGTTCCTCAATAAATTGATCTTGGTATTTCTGGTGCTCCGCTTGAGCCACCTCGCCCTTGCCCAGCCCGCCCCGGCGCCGACACCCGTTCCTGTGCCAATACACACCGACAGCCTGCCACCCGACCAAGTCCGCCAGCTGACGGACGAAGAAATGGAGCAGGTCAAAGGCCCGGCCGCAACCGACGAAAACCCCAATATCCTCCGGCTGCGCCAAGAATCCCAACGCAGCTATAACGCCTGGCAGCGCTTACCGAAGACTTCCATTCGCCCACCCGTCCAACCGCCCGCCATTATGCGGCGGTGAATAAAGTCTAAGTCCGCATAGACCCCAAAAAAATGGGGTCTTTTTTGTACTCGGGTGTCAGCGCGCGAAGACGATCGAACCGATAATCTTCTCTGCAGTCTTGGCGCTATCATCGCCTGCGTCAGAGTACGTGACGAACAGCACCTGCTTTGGTCCAAAGATCGTCCCGACACGCGACTGGAGTGCGCCCTGGTTATCGAAGAAGTAGACGGTCTGACCACCGAGTGTCTTCGTGGTGAAGGAAGTTGCGATCTCGCCACTCGACGCCGACGGGTCCGTGTTCTGGGCTACGTGCTCT
Source organism: Patescibacteria group bacterium (assembly GCA_041906745.1). Lineage (GTDB taxonomy): Bacteria > Patescibacteriota > UBA1384 > JACPKC01 > JACPKC01 > JBBUCD01. Next base: position 5,023 of record JAYRIO010000083.1, on the reverse strand, counting down.
TTCGACTTGGCCATATATTCGGTTGGCGTCGCACCCCAGGCCTCGGTCGTACCTGATTCGATCCAAAGGATCTGATTCCCGCGCCAACTGACAATCGTCATACCAAGCGTCGAGTTGTCGATCGTCGCATCGCTTGGGTAGTCAAAGCTATATTCATTTCCACCAAGCGGCGTCGACACCGTGTAGTGCTTCGTGTTCGATCGCGACCATCCGTACCAAACGCCGACCCCAACGAGGACCGCGAGAACTCCAATCATCACCACGCGCTTCATCATGCCTCCAGCTTTATTGCAGGAACAGTTCGACCGCCTCCAAGAGGTTCTTCTTCGCGGCTTCGAGGGTTTTGCCCTGCGTGGTCACGCCAAACTCCACCGCTCGCGCGACGTACCAAGCACCTTCCTTCGTGAAACTCGCATCAAAATGGAACATAGTACTGGTATCGTAGCGGAATCTAGAGCGTAAACCAAGCGCGAAGCTTAACGCTGACAGCTCGGGCAGTAGTGGGCGGAACGCTAGCCGTATGAAAAATCTCGTCCACTTCATCTTGATATAGTGCATTCATGAATGTCCATCGTGTTCGGTCGAGAAAGTTGACTGGCACAAGTTACGATGAGCTCATCAAGAAAGCTCGACGCCAGTTCCACGAAATCGAGGGGAAGTCACGACGCCGAGCCTATATTCGCTCGGCGTATTTCAAGAAAGAGAAGGTGTTCTTCGATTTCTATTGGACCCATCTCAATCAGAAACCACGTCGAACACGAATGCAGCGGCTGCGCTATTTTCCTTGTGGCATCGAGCTCGTCGAGCACACTCGCCAAACGCCAGTTACAAAGCCAAATCCTCACCAGAAGACTGAGCTATTTCATCGCTTTGCTGGGATAACGCCGTCCGGAGAGCTGTTTTACGTGCAGATCAAGGAAGAACCGAAGAAGCGACAAAAGTACTTGATGTCAATCTTTCCGCCGGAGTAGTCGGGGTAATAAAAAATCCCCCGCAGTGAGGTGTATAAACCTCGGGCCGGAGACTTTTCATATGTATAGTGCACCCCGACTTAAGAGATGTCAAGTCAATTTATCGTTGGCAGCTGGGGCAGTAGTGGGCGGAGCGCTGGCCGATCTTGGTGCGGACGACCGTGCCCGTGCAGCCACGGCAGGGCTGGCCCTCGCGGCCATAGACCTTCAGGTAGTCGCGCATCTTGCCTGCTGTGCCTTCGGCGTTCACGTACGAATTGAAGGTGGTGCCGCCGTACTCGATCCCCAGGTCCAACACATGCTTCACGGCCGCATGGAGTCTGCTGATCTCAGCGTTCTTGAGCGAGGACGCCTTCCGGAACGGACTCACTCGCGCTTCGAACAGGGCCTCGTCCGCGTAGATGTTGCCCACGCCCGCGACCACTTTCTGGTCGAGCAACGCGGTTTTGATGGGGATCTGCCGCTTCCTGAGTGCTGCCGAGAAATACTCCGTCGTGAACGTTTCACTGAACGGTTCCGGGCCAAGCTTGCTATCTTCGAACAACCGCTCGACGACGCCGTCCTCGTACAACCGGAACCACCCAAACTTCCGCAGGTCGTTGAAGTACAGCACCGTTCCATCCTCGAACGTCACGATCACGTGGGTGTGCTTATGTGGCAGCGGCTGCTCGTAGGCCTTTTCGGGGTGACCAGCAATGAACCCAGTCCCCATCGCCTTCGTCCGCTCCGGCGTCTGCACTACCAGCTGGCCGGTCATCTTCAGATGGATGGCGAGCGTAGTCTTGGTCGACAGACGCACGAGAATGACCTTGGCCCGGCGCTCGACGGCCTCGACCGTGGCACCAACAAGGAGCGCATCAATCCGCTCCTGCGAGTCGGCAAAGATCTTGGGCACGCGGATCTCGACGCTCGCGACGCGCTTACCGACAATGGTGCGTTCAAGTCCCCGTCGAACGGTTTCGACTTCTGGGAGTTCTGGCATAGCCTGTATACTACGAGGTATGGAGCTCTTCCTCAATCTGTGCGCCGTCGCCATGGTGATGATCGGCTTTGCCGGCATCCTCCTGCCTGCCCTGCCTGACCTGCCGCTCATGCTCGGCGGCCTGGTGCTGCGCAGCGCCGTCACCCAGTTCCACCATCCGGCCCCAGCCGAGCTCGCCGTCGCCGCCGGGCTGGTGGGCGTTACGGCTCTGCTGGATGCGGTCGCTGCGCCAGCGATCGCCAAGTCCTTCGGCGCCTCACGGCGTGGTCAGTTCGGCGCACTGGCGGGCAGCCTTCTGTCATTTGTACTCATCCCCGTCTCACCTTGGTTTGTGTTGATTTTGCCACTCGTCGGCACGATCGCTGGCGAACTGAGCGTTGGCAAAACCCAACGGCAAGCGCTGAAGAGTAGCATTGGTACTGCGCTCGGAATCGGCTTGACCGTGTTCGTCAAAGCCCTGGCCGGCTTCTTCCTCTTAGGCACCCTGCTCGTCAGCTTCACCCGCGGTTAGGACGCGACGCAGAAGAACGGGATCGCCGGGCACAGATGGTGGCTGTGCGAGAGTAACACGAGACCGAGCGACACGACGACCAGCGGAAAGACGACCAGGCTTTCAAACCACTTCCCGGTCACGATGCGGATGCCGTGGAACGGCCGAGGCGGAAAGCCCATATTGGCGCCAAGTGGCCAGAAAAGCGGAATGCCCTCGACCGTCACCGAGTCTGCGATGAGATGCGCGATGAAGCCGATCTCGAAACTCTGCAGGAAGAGGGCTTGGTCGAATAAGTCCGGCCGGAAGACCCGCCAGACAAACCAGTAGGCCAACCAAGAAAAGAGGACGACGCCCAGGATCGAGTGGGTTAGGTTGCGATGGCCGCCCAACGACCGAGTGATTGGCCGATTGATGAAATTGCCGAGCGGAATTGCGTCCCACAAGTTCGAGGTTGGCTGGTCGATATCCGGCAGGATCGAGCCGAAGAACGAGCCGGCGATGATCGTACCGGCGATGCCGAACGTGAGCGGATCATTCGGGTGCGTGGCGAAGTAGATGCCGGTGGCTGCCGTCAGGCCGATCAGTTGGTGGGTTTTGTCGGTCATTGGAGGTCGTCCTTCAGGATTGTTTTCCAGGTTTCCAGGTCGTACTGCGGGCTCTGCTCGAGGCCGGACCCGCCGTACGCCGGATCGGCCGATCCGGCGTACGGCGGATCGGCCGCGTTGGGTGACGGTACAGGCTGGATCTGGTTCAAAAACTGCTCGTCGACGCTGTCGAGGTGCAGCTCGATCGACCCGCCAGCCAGCGGTTTCGGCTTCGGTTGGAGTAAACGCCAGATACCGACACCGGCACCCAGCACCGCGATGCCGACTACCAAGCCAACGGCAGCAGCCTTCTGTCCCGTCGTCACACCAACTCCTTCTGGAACAACGAGTGCTGGAGCGCTTCTTGCTGCTTGGGCAGCACCAGCTTACCGTAGACGCCGTCGTAACCGGCCGCCATGGTCACGTTCCCGGCTCGCATCTGCTCGACGACCGCCGCGAACTCGTCGGTACTTGCCTTCGCGATCCGATCGATCGGCGCCTCAAGGAGCAGCTGGAACTCTGGACCCAGATTGGCAATCAGTTGTTGGTAGAGCCGGTCGATCTTCTTGCTCTGCTTGCCGACGGCGAAAAGCGAGCTCGCAATATCCCGAATCGGCACGATCTGCCAGAAGTCCGGCGCGCCCTGGGGCTTGAACCCCAGCGGTCGGTCGGCCAGGTCATCGACACGCGAGAGCACGCCCACGGTCACCGGCCGGCCGCAGGCAGTGCAAATACCTTTGTGCCGCTTCCGCTCCTCGGGTGTCCAGCTGACATTGCACGCCCGGTGACCGTCGTGGTGGTACTTCCCCTCTTCGGGGAAGAACTCGATCGTCGAGGCAATATAGTCGGTACTTGATCGGGACGAAGAACGGGCTGGCGCCCCTTCCCAAATCATCTTCGAAATAAGGTCGAACGACAGCTTGTCTGGTTCGGCCACCTCGAACACCGTCGCCTCGCGGCCCAGGTTGTCGAGCGAGTGGCCGTCGGAGCACGAGATCAGTGCGACTGAATCAAGCGCCGACAGCTGCCAGTTCATCGGCGGGTTCGAGCTCATGCCGGTTTCGATCGCCGGGATCCGGTCGACCAGGTCGGCGCCAAAGCATTCCTCGAGCGAGTCGAAGCCAGACTGCGAGCCGAAGACGGCGAACCACGGCGTCCAGGCGTGGGCCGGAATGACCATGATCCGGTCGTCGACCGACCAGGCCGTTTCGGCCAGCTGCCGCGCGCTCATCCCTAGTATCGGCCGGCCATCGGAGCCGAGCTTGCCCTTGGGTTCCAATGCCTTCGTGAGCTGCTCGGCTGCCGTCAGGTTGGGCGCCACCAAGATCGTGTGCATCCGCCGGAGTTTGCCGTGCTGGCCCCAGATCGTCGCAATCTCGTGGGTGAGCACGAACCGGACCGGCCGCGGGTTGGCCACCGGAAACGGCAGCTCGACGGGCGCCTTCAGACCGTAGATCCCGTCGCCCACCTCTTTGAGTTCACGCTGGATCTCACCCAGCCAGACAGGATGCGTAAAATCCGCCGTGCCCAAGAGGTCAATCCCCTTCACCATCGCCCAGGCCGCCATGTTGGGCAAGGTCAGGAACTTCGAGCAAGCCCGGGCGAAGCGAGAATGGACATGAAAGTCGGCAATGAGCCGCGCCACCCCGGTACTCCTAGTTCTCGAGCGTGGTCAGTCCGTAGATCGACAGGATCACCAGCACCAGGCCCGTGAGCAGGTTGCTCCACAGCGCCGCCGCGTTCGTCGAAAAATTGAGCAGCCACGGGCTGATGAACACCCAAATGCCAAGAATCAATGAGAGCCAGTACATCGTTGCCTCCTTCCAAGTGGTGTCCGTACTCTAGCACAAAGAAAAAACAAGCCCATTGTCCCGGCGACGATCTACTGTCCCAACCCCTTGCGGGGCCAGTATCATCGACGCTGCAAGGCTTAACTGCCGTGTTCGGAATGGGAACGGGTGTGGCCCTTGCGCATCAGCCACCAGGACGGTGG
>JAYRIO010000082.1:0-7187 GCA_041906745.1 Patescibacteria group bacterium | reverse complement strand
TGGACGCCGTGTTCCGTGCGACCGGCGAGATCCGCGACTTCAAGACCAGCCAGGTCAAGGACCAGAAAGACGCCGACAGCCGCGCCAAGGACAACATCCCGATCCGCATCTACGCCTTGGCCTACCAGACCCGCTTCGGCGAACTGCCCAAGCGTCTAACGCTCGATTTCGTCGACGCCACCCTCCGCGCCTCGATCGTGCCGGACGACGCGATGCTCGAATCAATCAAGGCCACGATCGCCGAGGTCGCCGACAAGATCCGCGCCGGCGAGTTCCCGGCCAATCCCGACAACCAGTTTAAAGAGTACGAATAGCGTACAATACGCGGTACGGAAGGAGCGGCTATGGAACTGACACTCATTCTCGTGGTGGCACTCGTGGGCGCCGGCCTGGGAGCCGGGCTGTTCATGGTCTTGAACCGACTCAAGGCGCTCGAGGAGAAGAAGACCGACGACCAAGGCGTCGTCCTACTGAACCAGAATTTGCAGGGGATGCAGCAGCGGATCGACGAGACGAACCGGGCGATCAACGAGCGGCTGGACAACGCCGGGCGGGTGATTGCAGGCGTGAGCCGAGAATTGGGCACCATGAGCCAGATCGGGACGCAGCTGGCCCAGTTCCAGGATTTCTTAAAGTCGCCGAAGCTGCGCGGCTCGCTCGGAGAGCAGGGCCTCAAGGATCTGCTCATGCAAGTGCTGCCGGCTGAGTTTTTGCGGTTCCAGTACGGATTCCGTACCGGCGACATCGTGGACGCGGCGATCCAGCTGTCGGCCGGTATCGTGCCGATCGACGCCAAGTTCCCGTTGGAAAACTTCAACCGCTACCTGAAGGCCGCCGACGACGCCGAGAAGACGACCGCCTTGAACGCCTTCCGGCGCGACTTCCGCAACCGCGTCACCGAGATCAGCCGCAAGTACATCCTGCCCGACGAGGGGACGGTCGACTTCGCCATGATGTACCTGCCCAGCGAAACCGTGTACTACGAACTCATCAGCAACGACCGGCTGCGCGACCTGTACGACTTTGCCATGGCCGAGAAGGTGATCGTGGTCAGCCCGTCGACGCTGTTCCACTACCTGCGCACGATCATGGTCGGGCTCGAGGGGCAGCGGATCAACAAGATGGCCCACCAGATTCTGACCGCGGTCAAAACGATCCAGCAGGAAACCTACAAGTTCGGCGACGGCGTCCGCCTGCTCGACAAGCACCTGGGTAATGCCAAGAACACGATGGACCAGGTGTCGCAGAACTACGCCCGGCTCTCGCAAAAAGTCGACATCGTGATGCAGATCGAGGAACAGGCCGAGGCCGCGCCGTTACCGGCACCAACCCTGCCCGAGTAACCGGCTACTTGCCCGAACGCCTGGCTGGCAACCGTTTGCCGGCCGGGTGCACCAACGCTCGGGCTGCGGCCTGCGCCTCTTGCGCGATCTGGCCAAACTGGAGCATGCCGTACCCCATAAGGAAGTACCCGAGCATCCACGAGCAGTCGATGAGCAGTTTGACGTTGATCGAGGAACTGTAGACGCTGTCGCCGACGAACGCCAATCCCAAGTCGCCGGCGAGTGTCGCGACGAAGCCGACGCCGATCCATGTCCACGGGATCCGGATCCGCCCCTGGCCGTACTCGCCAAGGATGATGAGCAGGATGCCCAAGCAGGCCAGCAGAAAGAGGTCGCCGACGCCGTACGCGACAGCAACCAGGTTCTCCACCGAGCTTTGGTCGGCAGCGTACGCTTGGTAGATCCCGAAGTACCCGACCAGGGCGACGGCAAGCAGGAGCACGTAGAAGCTGGGCCGGCGCAGGATCGCTGCCGACAGGCGGATCTGGCTCAGCTGGTACTCCCAGTACATCCCAAAGAAGAAACAGGGGTAGACCAACAGGAACAGGACGTCGGCGAACGAGGGCGACGGGGGAACGTGGAGCGCGTAGACCAGGTAAAACCAGACCGTTTCCCCGACGGCGTAGCATCCGATACCCAGAGCGAGCCACAGCAGACTGACGCTCCGCTTACTGCCGCCGCCGAACAGCGTCACCGCGAACAGCGATAGGAGCAGCGCGAAGTACGGCGCGTGCAAGTAGATGGCATCGGCCGTCCGGAAGTTGTCGGCCGAAGCAGTCACCACCGAAAACGCGTAGAGCAGGATACTGGCGATCGTGATGATAGGGTACAGCGTAAGCATGCGTTACCGCTTCTTTGTCAGCTGGCGGATGGTTGCCAGCTGCTTGTTAGCGTTGGCTGGACCGACCAGGTGTTTGAGAAGGTCTTCGAGCGATAGCACGATTTCCGCCGGCTCCTCGCCGGAAAATGACGCCCGGTAGGCCTTGGCCGTGTTGGCGCCAAGGTTGTCCGCGATGATGGCACAGGCCTGGTCAAGGACCTGCGACGAGCTGGCCGCTGTCATGGATCCAGTATATATGATGGCATCGCTTGAGAAAGCTGCCTGAACCTGGAAGAATGGGGAAAACAGCGAAAGGAGCCTGTATGAACAGCGTCGTCCACTTTGAAATCCCGGTCAACGAGGCCGCCTCGGCCAAGCAGTTTTACGGCGATGTCTTCGGGTGGAACATCACCCAGTGGGAAGACCAGCAGTACTGGATGGCTGAAACCACCGAGATGGATGCGACCACGAGGCGGCCGAAGGAAGTCGGCTCGATCAACGGCGGCATGATGCCCCGCGGCGAGTTCAAGAGCCCGATCCTGACGATCTCGGTCGACGACATCGACGCGGCGCTCCAAAAGATCGAGGCGGCCGGCGGCAAGAAGCTGAAGGGCAAAGAATCGATCGGCGAGATGGGTTGGACCGGCTACTTCGAAGACAACCAAGGGAACGTCATGGGCCTGTGGCAGACCAACATGGCGAACATGCAGAAGAGCGAGTGATCGCCGAACCAACGATACTCCAAGAAACACGCGACTGGGTGGCCCTCAACAAGCCACCCAGTCTTGTCGTGCACGACGTGCCGGGCGAGAAGCACGCCGGCTCAACCCTGGTTGATTGGCTGCGCGCCCACGTCCCCGAGATCACGACGCAGTTTGCAGCCAGCGATCCGCGGCCCGGTATTGTCCACCGGCTCGACGCCGACACCTCGGGCGTGATCCTCGTGGCGAAGAACCCGACGGCGCTTGGGGTGCTGCAAGACCAGTTCCGCAACCGGACTACCCGGAAGATCTACCAAGCCCTGGTACTCGGTACAGTAGGGGAACCGGGCGAGCTGGTGGGTCATATCGGCCGCTCGGGCACCGATACCGAACACCGCGTCAAACGGCTCCAGTTCTCGTGGGACAAGCACCAAGCCAAGCCAGCGGAAACCAGCTATCGGCCGCTCGGGCAGTACCGCGATGCCAGCGGATGAGCCCTCACGCTCCTCGAGCTGCAACCCAAAACCGGCCGCACCCACCAACTGCGCGTGCAGCTGCTGGACGCCGGCTGGCCGATTCTTGGCGACCAGACGTACAGCGCCAAGGAGAGCCGCGCTGCGTCGGAGGCGCTGGGACTGCACCGCCAGTTCTTACACGCAGTGTCACTCACGTTTACCGATCCGACCACTGCGACACAGCAGCAGGTCGACGCCCCACTCGCAGCCGACCTGCAAGCGGTCCTTGACCGCCTGACTCCCGTTAGCGGGACAGCGTAAGCGTGTCGTCCGTCAGCTGGGCCCGATCCCCATCGCCTTGCGAGCTGAACAAATCCGACAGGATGCTCGTCCGCTGGGCACCCCCGAGGACGCTGGGATGCAGGCCCTTGAGTGAGATCGGCACGAACGTCAGCTGCAGCGACCCGCTCGTAATCGTGCCGCCGACCAAGAGGCCGTGCTGCGTCGCCTCGGAAAAGGTTTGGTCGAACACGAAGTTGCCGAGCGAGTAGACGATCGGCTTGCCATGGTACAGCTCCAGGTCCTCGATGACATGCGGGTGGGCGCCAATGACGGCATCCGCCCCGGCCTCGATCCAACCGTGGGCCGCTACGGCTTGGCTTGGGGTGTGCGTCGCGCGGTACTCCACGCCCCAATGCGGGAAGACGATGACGAACTGGCCGGCCTCGTGCTCGCGCCTGACAGCAGCTTCGACCGCAGCCTGGTTCGGCTTGGCAAGCAGATTCACGGCCACCACGCTCACGGGAATACTGCCCGCGAACCGATGGACGCTGTCGCCGTTGAACGCATCTTCTTGGCCGATCGGCACGATCCCGGCGTCTGACAACAGCCGCTTGGTTGCGGCCAAACCGGACCGACCCGCGTTGAGACTGTGGTTGTTGGCAAGCGAGACAGCAGTCAGGCCAAGCGAGCGCAAGGCCGCGATGCTGTCCGGCGGGAAGTTGAAGGTCAGGTTATTGGCTGTGATATTGTCGTCGATCGGTACCGGACTAATCGGCCCTTCAAGGTTCGCGAGCGCCACATCCTTGCCACGGAACAAGCCAGTATCGAAGCCGTCGAACACGTGCTCGGTTCCCACGGCCTTGTACGTGTGGTTGACCATCCGGTCGAACATCAAGTCGCCGCCGATCATGAACGTGGTCGTCGGCGCAGGCGGAGCGCTTTGGGGAACGGACGGTGTCGAGGCAGCAGGTGCCGGCACTACTACTGGTGCCGTCGCAGCACCATGCGGCTCCTGGGCAACAGGTTGCGTTCGCGGGGTTTGCTGCAACAATAAGAAGAACAGTCCGCCGCCGACCACCAGCCAGAATCCCACTCGCTTCATAGCCGTATGATACCGCACCGTACCCGACCAATCCTGTTCGCTGCCGCACTCGTTCTCCTAGGGGCGGGCGGCACCATGGTCGTTGCCGACGACAAGGCCGGACTGGTCTATCTGGTACAGTACGCCACACCATGACCCCCGTGCCCATCCTCATCGTTGGACCGAGCGGCGTCGGCAAGAGCACGATCATTGCCGAGATCGCCCGACGCTACCCGCAGCTTGAGCCGTTCAAAACTACCACGACCCGGCCGCCGCGCGACGCCGCCGATACCCGATACCATTTTGTCACGCGCCAGGAGTTCGAACGGATGCGGGATGCCGGCGAGTTTCTGGAATGGACGGAAACGCACGGCAACTTGTACGGCACGGAACGGAAGCTTGTCGATGACATCCTTGCCCGCGGAAAATATCCGTTCCCCAGCAATGCGATCGACGTCAAAGGCGTCCGCGCCTACGAGGCCGCCTTCCCGGGCGTCCTGTCGATCTTCATCGCGTACGACTCGCTGGATGAGCTCCCCGCGCGGATCCGCCGCACCCGTCCCGAGGCAACGGAAGAAGAAATCACCCGGCGGCTTGAGACGGCCAAGCAAGAGATGGCCGACATCAGTCATTACCAGCACGTCGTCTACAACCACGAGGGCAAGGTCGAGCAGGCCGAGAACGAAGTTGCCCGGATCATTGAGCAGTTCGCCTTGTTCGTGTAACAATCCCGGAAGCTTAAGAAGGAGGAACTGTTCCTGGTGAACGCTCATGATATCCGCCTGGAGAGCATCCGGGCCTTTCTCTTGCCGGGTGGTACGTTGCCGGCAAGGCAAACCGACGGCGCCGTAGGCTACGACGTGTACGCCCGGGCCGTGGTCTGTCCGCACACGATGGACGAAACGCGGCCGTATATGCGCAAAACCCTGTTTGACTTTGCAACGTGGCCAGACCCATCCGACCTACCCAGAAAGAATGTCCGACTCGATGCCACACCGCGGTACATGCTCTACAAAGGAGAAAAAGTATTGGTCGGCATTGGTGTCGCGTTGGAGATTCCGTTTCCGTTTTTCGCTGACCTGCGTCCCCGAAGCGGATTGGCCTCGAAATACCACATCACCGTGACGAACGCGCCCGGTACGCTCGATCCCGACTATCGGGGCGAGGCCGCCGCGGTCATCCATAACCTAGGCAAAGAGGTATTCTACATCGAGAAAAACATGCGGATCGCCCAGCTCGTCTTTTTGCGAGCCGAGATCCCGACGTTGCATGAAGTATCTTGCCACAGTGCATTGAACGGTACTGCTCGCGGCGCCGGCGGTTTCGGCTCGACCGGCTTACACTAAAAAGAAGGCGGACCATGTGGTCCGCCGTTTTCATGCAGTGATGGGCTGCCCGTTCTGGGAAAGTCGGCGCGCAACCTCGGGAAGTCGTTCCTCGAAGATTCGCTCCAATTCCTTGAACCGTCTGCTATTTGGCGCCAACAACTCAACTGCGAGACGCACCGCTTCCGCAACGGTTGCTACTCGGGCGATCGAGGCGCACTTTATGAAAAGGTGTTCGTGAGGATTCGATCGGTCCGGCTCAATAATGAGGATGACCGGCGTCTCCACGTCGTATGCCCAAGCCATCTCCATTTTCGAACCCGTCGACTGCTCGTTCTTTGTCGCGCCGCACAGGTTGCACAGCAGAAGGTCTGCGCGATGGACATCCCAGCGATCACGCAGAAAGACCGATCGGTCATTGTTTAGGGGCGTCTTATCCTGCTCTTCTCGGCCGATAAAGGCCTCTAATTTCTTGCCCGACAGGTGCTCTTCTCCTCGTGCTGGAAACAGAAAATCGAAGATATACCGGTCCGAAGAGTAGGCGTCGAACAGATCAAGCGCTTCGTCGCGCCACGATTCGTACTGCTCGGGCGTGAGACCTATCATAGTTCCGCACCCATAGATGAAAAAATGCTTCACGTACCGTGTTCCTCCTTGGAAAAGAATGGTTCTGCGTCCGACCGTAGCACACGCTTTCGGAGACAGGCTGTGGATTGTTGCCGCGCTTCGGCCAGGTTGCTAGGGTAGGGGACATGAACTACGTCATCCTTGCTGGCGGGTCGGGGACGCGGCTGTGGCCCATGAGCCGCTCGGCCCAACCCAAGCAACTGGCCAAGCTGGTGTCCGAAGTGACCATGATCGAGGACACGGTGAAACGGCTCGAGGGGATCGCCGACTGGAACCATATCTACGTCTCGACGAACGAGGCCTTCGCGCCACTTATCCGCGATATCCTGCCCGAGCTGCCCGACGACCACTACATCGTCGAGCCCAGCAAGCGCGACAACGGCCCGGCGATGGCCTTCGTGGCCGCCTGGTTGTCGCTGGTTGCCCCCGACGAGCCGATGATTTTGATGGCCAGCGACCACCACATCCGCGATGCGGCGCTGTTCCGGACGGTCCTGCAAACCACCGAGGCGGTCGTGGCCGAGCAGGGGACGATGGTCAACTTCGGCATCAC
>JAYRIO010000081.1:0-4453 GCA_041906745.1 Patescibacteria group bacterium | reverse complement strand
CCAAGAGCGCGTTCACTGACAGGTAGGCGCCAAGCACCACCAGGACCCCGATCACGATGTAGAGCAGCATCTCCTTGGCTTGGTTGAGCCGGCTCTGGTTGCCGAACGAGGTCATAAAGCGGTACCCGGCCAGAATAATGAAGATCGCCGCCACGACTAGCACGTACTGGATCGCCTTGGCGGCCAGATCCTTAAGGAACGCCGTGATGCTGTCTGCGGAAAGATCCTCAGCAGCGTGTGCGGCCATCGCGCTACCGAAGAACGCGACTATGGTCGTAGCAAGGTGGGGCAGGTGTCCGCGGAGCGATCTCATCGGCTTACTTGAAGATGCCCTTGATGAACGCGACGATCGCATAGGCCAAGAGGACGATCGCGAAGCCGACGCCGGCGTTGAGCATGCCCGCCTTTGCATCAGCGACGCCGCTCTCGTTGCCGGCATTGAACAGGAGCTTGATGGCGTTGATGAAGAACATGACCATCATGACGAGCCCGGCCAGGCTGATGAGGAGCTTCGGCACGCCGATCTTGAGGATGTCGCTCAAGGACGAAAAGCTTTTGCCGATTTGGCTTGTGATCTTGATCGGATCCGCGGGTTTGATCGCGCCAAGCTGGCCATTGCCTGCAGCCGAAGGGCTTGCGGATGGTGCGGGTGTGCCCGTGTCGGCGGGTGTATTCGTCGAGCCGCTGACACTAATAACGTCGTTGGTTGGAGAAAAAACTGCTCCGCCTGTCGCACCTGATTCATCAATTACTCCGCCACCAAGAAGATCGCTTGTTGGACTGAAGATTGCCGCCTCGCTCGTGAACTTCCCCGTCGTGTAGGCGACCAAACTGACGCCGACTACGAACGTGGCCAACGCCCCGCCGGCGATGCCGACCCGCTTCCAGTTCATTCCGACTGCTCTTGCTGGAGGATCGCCGATACCTGCTGCGCTGCCGCCTCGATGGCGATCTGGGCCGGTTGCTGTTTGGTACCCACCCGTTGGATGAGGTCGTTGAAGATCGTGTCGACCTTATCTGGCCGCTTGCTCTTATACCAGTCCGTGGCGGTCTGCTGCTGGTAGTTGAACGGGTTGCCGGCGTTGGTGCGTTCGGTCGTGGTGGGCGTTTCGAGCGCCGGCTTCGGTGTCGGCCGCGTATCGGCCTGGCGGTACATGTCGCCCCGCTGGATCACCAGGTTGGCGAGCACCTGCCAGGCCAGGACCGGATCCTTGGCGTTCTTGGTGACCGTTTCGATGTAGTACGAGGGGTAGTCGACCGGTACGTCGGTGTCACGCACCTGCGGGAACGGCATGACGCTGTACTGCATGTTCGGCGCCTGCTGCTTGAAGGTCAGCTCGTAGTACTGGTAGCCGATGATCATGGCTGCCTTGCCGCTCATGAAGGCCTGGATGTCGTTTGGCATCGAGGCGTTCCAGGTGTAGTAGGGCTGGCTCGGGTCGGCAAAGCTGGTGAACCGCTGCAGCGCCTCGGTACCCGGGAACGTGGTGTTGCCGACCGCGTCCTTGACACCCAGGTGGAAGCTCGCGTTCGTGTGTTGGGCCGAGACCATCTCGGTATGGTTCTGGAGCATCATCGCGGAGACGATGTCGGCGGCACGCGAGACGTTGTTGGCGGTACCCGCGGCCAAGCCCGCGACCTTGATGTCGTTGCCGTTGCGTTCCGTGAGGAGCTGCACCGCCCGCTGCAGTTTGTCGTAGGTATTGAACGGCTCCTGTAGGAAGGTGGCATCGGCGTCGCGGCCGTCCCGCGACAGCTGGCTGATCTTGGCATTGAAGAGCGCCGTGTTCCGGTAGACCACCAAGGTGTCGACCGAGTACGGCAAGCCGTAGACCTTGCCGTCGATGAACACGTCCTTGTCGACGATCGGCGCGAACAGGGTCTGCAGGCGCTCCTCGTCGGTTTTCTTGTTCTGCGTGAACGCGGCCAGCAGGTTGTCCTGCATCGGGATGAGCTTATCTTTGTGCCGCGGCATCCAGTCGTTGCGGATCGACCAGATGTCCGGGCCCTTGCCGGCGGCCAACGCCTCGGACACGGTCAGCTCGTACTCATCGGCCGGGATCTGCTTGTACACGATGGTGACGTTCGGGTTGTCCAGCTGGAACTCGCTGATGATCGGTTTGAAGACCTCGTCGGAATCGAACGGGCGCCAGATCGTGATCGTTTTCGGCGCCGCGGTGCCGTTGTTGCCAGTGTTCCCGTTCGTGCCGTTATTGCTCTTCGTGCATGCGGTCAGCAGCACGCTGACGGCGCATAGTAGCCCGACCCGCAGCAGCACCCATCGTCGCGATCCACCCATCGTCCCTCCCTAGTCGCGCACTATTGTACCACGCTACCTGACGGTCTGCTCCAGGAATGCCCGGAATGCCGGCCCGACGTCCTCGCGCATGAGCGCGAACTCGACCACGGTTTTGAGGTACTCGAGCTTGTTGCCGGTGTCGTAGTACTTGCCGTCCTTGATTTCGGCTGCCAGGACGCGGTGGCCGTCGTTGAGCATCAGTTTCAGGGCGTCGTTGTAGTAGAGCTCGGCCGAGTCCCCGAGCTGCGCCATGGCCTTGTCGAGGTACGTGAAGATCTCGGGCGTCAGGAGGAAGCCTGAGACCGTCGCCAGGTCGGACGGCGCGTGCTCCTTGCCTGGTTTCTCGACCAGGGTTTCCACGTCGACCAGGCCGGGCGCCAGTTCGGTGCCGGCAGCGAAGCCGTACCGGCTGTAGTCCTCGTCGGACGCGGCGCGGATGCTCGCCAGGATCGAGCAGCCATGTGCCTCGTACTGGTCGATGAGCTGCCGGAACCGTGACGGGCTGGCCACGATGAAGTCGTCGCTCCAGGTATAAATGAACGGCTCGTCGCCGATCAGGTGGCGGACGTTGAGGAGCGGCGTGCCGTTGCCGTACGGGCCCTTCTGCCGCACATAGGTGAAGTTGGCCATCGAGCTGATCGCCTCGATCTCGTCGAGCAGATGTTCCTTCGACGAGCCGCCCATGCGGAGATTTTCCACGAGCGACAGGTTGGGGGCGTCGAAGTGGTCCTCGATCGCCCGCTTCTGGTACCCGGTGACCAGGATGATCTCGGTGATGCCGGCGTCGACCAGCTCCTCGACGACGTACTGGATGACGGGCTTATCCACAACCGGCAGCATCTCCTTCGGCAACGCCTTCGTGGCGGGAAGGAAGCGCGTTCCAAAACCGGCCGCTGGGATGACGGCTTTCCGGACGGTGCGAGGCATGGGGCTCCTTCGTTAGGCGCGGGTCTTGATGGTGAGCCGGCGTGATTTCGAGCGGCTCAGTTTGGGGATCGTAATCGTCAGAATCCCATTCGACAACTGGGCGTCCGCATTATCGGCGTCAACGGCGGTCGGCAGGACGTAGGTGCGGCTGAACGAGCCCCAGTAGCATTCCTGGATGAAGTAGCTGTCCCGTTCGACGGCATCGCTGCCCCGCCGCTCACCTTTGATGGTGACCGACTCGTCGGTGATAGCGACATCGAGATTTTCGGGCATTACGCCCGCGATCGGCGCCTTGATGATGACCGTATCGTCGGTTTGGTAGGCGTCGATTGCTAGTTGGCCGCCGCTGTCGTCTTCGAGCCAGTCCTGTCCCAAGACGTCCTGGGCCTGTTTGTCGGTTGTCGTCGCCATGCACCCTCCTTGCTTCACACCATAGTACCCTGCGGGGCAGGCAACTTCAAATACGCGCCTCGCGCCGCGTCCGGCGCCGGCTCGAACGCGAGCGTGCAGGCCCAGACCGACGGCGCGCCAGCTGCCCGCAAGGTCCGGGCGGCGCTCGACAGGCTGGCGCCGGTGGTGACGACGTCGTCGACCAGCACGACCGCGCCGGTGGGCGCGTGGCCCCGCCACCCGAACGCCCCGTCCATGTTCCGGATGCGGTCCTGGCGGTTCAGGCCGACCTGCTGCTCAGTGCGCCGGACGCGCCGGAGGCCGGTCCGCACCGGCGCGCCAAGCTGCCGTCCGAGCTCGCGGGCCAGGATCGCGGACTGGTTGTAGCCGCGGTCCCGCTCCCGCCGCGCGTCGAGCGCCAACGGCACCACCGCTTGCCAGGCCGAGAGCGACAGGACGTGCCAGCGGGCCAGCCAGGCGTACCGGGCCAGCGGCCGCAGTGCCGCCCAGACACCCTGGTACTTGGCGGCGCTGATCGCGGCAGCTATGCCCGGGGCATGGTAATCGGCGTAACTGACCAAGCCGTCGAGCCCGGTGCTGTCGCGGTGGAAGCTGCAGAGGCTGCCCGGCGTTGTCACCGAACGGCCGCACAGCTGGCAGTACGACAGCGGGGTCGTCAGCGCGGCGGCCGTCCGGCAAGGCTGGCACAGCCACTCGCCGAGCCTGCCGCAGCCGGCGCAGTGGGTGGGAAAGAACAGGCCGAGCAGCTCGTCGGCCGCGACCTCGAAGAGCGGCCTGGGGACGAGCGGAGGATTTTGGTACGCTGGTAGCTGCTTG
>JAYRIO010000080.1:0-2145 GCA_041906745.1 Patescibacteria group bacterium | reverse complement strand
GGCGTGAAGTTGCCGTCGTCCTGGACTTGCCAGCGGGTGGTGAGATCCTCGGTCGTAATGTCAGTTGTCGTTTTGAATTGAATATCGCCATGGAGCGAGCCAGAGGGATCAAGCGAATTTGAGGCAATACCCGCTTGGGCTCGTTTTCCATCTCCGAAGAAGATATTGCTGGTTGTCGCAACTCCGCCCATGTTTTCACTTCCTTGCAAGAAGATATTCGAGCCGCCAGTGAGGTTCTGCTTGACGTTGAGTCGTGCCGTCGTGAACGTGCTCGGTCCCACCTGGACATCGTTTGTGTCAGAAGCGTGATCGCTGAGCGTGAGGTTGCCGCCAATATCGAGGCGTGCCACGGGGATGACCTCGGACAGTGCATTAAACCGATCCCATTCCTGCAGGTCGGCCACTTGCGTATTGTCAACGGCGCGGACAATCAGGCCAATTTGGTTGGCATCATCGGTGCTTACGTTGAACTTCGCCACGGGAGTCATGGGGGTAGGATTGCCAACCACGACGCTGCCGCCCGTATCTGCCATGACGATGTAGCCTTTAATGGAGTGTGTCGTGGACCGGAGTACGAGCTGGTCGTTCGCTTCGGTGCCACCGTTGGCCACCTGTCCCCCGTACTGCCCATTGAGCTGCAAGAGCTCCTCTCCTGATACGCCATCCAGCCTGTCGCTGTTGAATGCATACGGCGCAGCGCCCAGGCGGATGCGCGGGGTCATTTCCGGATCCGAACCGACAGTAATGCCCAGCCAGTACTCGTCTTGGTTGAAGTCGATGCCGGACAGGCTGTTGAGCGAGCCCAGTATGGTCGTGAAGATACCGTCGACCGTGCTCACCTGGTCGCCGCCGTCATGGTATTCGTCCCAGACCGAGCAGCAGCCCGAGCTGACCGTATATAAAGAGAAGACCACGTCGTAATTGCCGTTGGCGACCACAGTGCCGTCGGCGTTCGTCAGCCGGCCTTGGAACGGGAAGGTCGCGTAGATGCCAGTGGCAGCTTGCGCGTTGTCGGACCGCTGGAGGCCGAAGACGGCGATCCCTGCGATGAGGACGGCCACGAGCGTGACGAACAGATGTGCGGGGACGCGCACCGAGCTGTGGTGCCAATAGCGGTACCACGGCACGGTATCGTGCAGGTACGTATGGACACGGCGAATACCAGGAATATATCCGTGGCAGCGGCCGTTGCTGTCGCATGCGTATGACGAAATGGTTCCCTCCTCCGATACGCACCCATCATAGCAAACGCCACCGCCGAGCATTCCACAGCTGGCCCGTTGCCGATATACTGTGCGTACATAAGGAGCGAGGATTATGGATCTCAATAAATTTACAATGAAGACGCAGGAAGCCCTGTTCCAGGCACAGAACGTGGCCTTGGAGCGCCAGCAGCAGCAAGTGGACGTGCCACACGTCATGCTGGCATTGCTCGACCAAGCCGACGGCATCGTCCGGCCGCTGTTGCAGAAGATGAACATCAGCGAGCAGCTGCTGCGTTCGCGCTTGAACCAGCTGCTCGAGCTGATGCCACGGGCCGCGTCGGGTTCCGGGCAGTTCGGGCAGGTCTACATCGCCGAATCGCTGCGGCGGGTGCTAGTACAGGCAGAGAAAGAGGCTGCCGCGCTCAAGGACGAGTTCATCAGCACCGAGCACATCGTGCTCGCCATACTCGAGGTCACGACGCCGGTTAAGCAAGTGCTGAACGCCCTTGGCATTCACCGCGAGGAAACGCTGAAGGCGCTTGTGGATGTCCGCGGCCACCAGCGGGTCACCGACCAATCCCCCGAAAGCAAGTACCAGGTGCTTGAAAAGTACACGATCGATCTCACGGCCCAGGCGCAAGCCGGCAAGCTCGATCCGGTCGTGGGACGCGACGAGGAAATCCGGCGCGTCATGCAGGTCTTGTCCCGCCGCACGAAGAACAACCCGGTCCTCATTGGCGAGCCAGGCGTAGGCAAGACCGCCGTGGTCGAGGGATTGGCCCAACGGATCGCGGCCGGTGACGTGCCGGAATCGATCACCAACAAGCGCGTCCTCACGCTCGATCTCGGTTCGCTCATCGCCGGGACCAAGTTCCGGGGCGAGTTCGAGGACCGTCTGAAAGCGATCCTCAAGGAAGTCGACCAGGCCGACGGCCAGATC
>JAYRIO010000079.1:0-1924 GCA_041906745.1 Patescibacteria group bacterium | reverse complement strand
GCCAGGCAGCGAGATGGCGCCTACTTGTGGTCAACGATGCTCACTTTCGTCATGGTGTCCCCTTTGCGGAGCTGGTCGACCGCATCCATGCCGCTCGTGACCGTGCCGAAGATCGTGTACGCCGGCGGTAGCGGCGTATCCTTGAGCATAATGAAGAACTGGCTGCCGTTCGTATTCGGGCCGGCGTTCGCCATGGCGACGATGCCCCGGCTGTATGGTTTCGTCACCGGTTCGTCGGCGAATTTGTAGCCTGGTCCGCCCGTACCGTTGCCGAGCGGATCGCCGCCCTGGATGACGAAGCCCGGTTCGTAGCGGTGGAAGGTCAGGCCGTCGTAAAAGGCATGGTTGGCGAGGAACACGAAGTTGCTGACGGTGAGCGGGGCGTCGTCGGCGTACAGCTCGACGGTGACCGTCCCCTTGGACGTTTCGATGACCGCATCCTTCTGTTTGATCTGGTCGTCGGGCAGCATGCCTGGCGCGTTGTCGAACTGCCTGGTCGATTGGGCACCCATCACGTTCTCCTTTGCTGGTTGTTGGTTGGTAGCGGTCGGTTTCGCCTGGCAGCCTGTCAGTGCCAGTGAGACGGCAAGGCCGCCGGCTATCTTGAGGAGCATCGAACGGTTCATTCCGTACCTCCAGCCATAAACTGCAAACGCTGATACACGGCGCGGGTCAGTTCGACGTCCCGTTTGCAGTACGAGTAGATGTCGTCTTGCCGCCCTGCACGGTAATAATCATACACCTGACTGCCGTCAATGCCTTGTTTCGAGCTCTGCAGCCCAAGGATTTTTGCCAGCTGGTCAAGGCCGGTCGAGCTGGGTCCCCACTGGTCCCAGACGCGCATCGTGTCGAAGATCGGCGCGGTGCGGAAGCGCTCGAACGTCAGCGCGACACTTGGCGGCACGCGGTGGATGACGGAGCGTTTCCAAATGAACGGCAGATCGAAATCAAGCGCGTTGTGCCCGACGAAGAGCGTGGCATGGGCGACGCGCTGCCAAAACTCGCGCAGGATGGCCGACTCGTCGCCGGTCAGTACCTCGGCCGGTTGGTCGCCGAACGCGATGCCGATGCAGAGGATCCGGCCCCAGTTGCCGGACAACGAGGTGCCGCGTAAGAACTCGCCGAACGATGCCCTAGTCTTTTTGCGTTCGTATACTTCTTGTAGTAGCGGTTCCGACGACTTGTCCGCCGGAAGCGTTTCGATATCGAGGAATACGGTCGCCGCCGTCATGGCCGGCCTGCCGACTCGGCTACTTGCGTAAACTCATGCTCGATTGCCGCCAGCCGCTTGCGGGCTTCGGCTACCAGCGTTTGCCCGCGCCGGTAAAGCTTCAGACTGTCTTCAAGGTCGGTCTGTTCTCCTTCAAGCTGCTGCGCGATGTCCGTGAGTTCGGCCAGCAGATCGTCAAAGCGTCGTTGTTTCGGCATCGATGACCTCCGATAGGATGCTGCCGTCGGCTACGGTGGTCCTGAGCGGCGTGCCAGGGCCGATTCCCTGTATTGTCCGTACAAGTCTACCGGTTCGCCGGTCGGTTGTGAACGAGTAGCCGCGGGCCAGGATCCGTGCAGGGCTTAACGAGCGGAGTACCTGGTCGATCGCCGCCAGACGCGCGTCGTACTGGGCAACGGTCCTCGACGCGGCGCCAAGGCGGCGTGCAGCGTCGCCGATGCTGGTTTCGGTCCGGCGGCAGGCTTCGCGCAGCCGCAGCGAGGCCGTCTGCAGAGACGTATCCAGCATTGTCCGCCTGTCCGTTAGCTGGCTCCCCATCGAAGCCGACAGCCTGGCAGCAGCAGCGTCGATACGCTCGCGGATCTGCCCTCGGTCCGGCACCGCCAGCTGGGCGGCGTGGCTTGGCGTAGCGCCCCTGGCATCCGCCACCAGCTCCGCGATGGTGACGTCCTTTTCGTGGCCGATCGCAGCGAT
>JAYRIO010000078.1:0-3811 GCA_041906745.1 Patescibacteria group bacterium | reverse complement strand
GGGAACCGGCCCACGCGCGCGCTTGACAATCGGCGTTTTTTCTCCATATAGTCTGGGTACGGCGGGAGCAGCCGAGGTTTCCCCCTTACCTCAGCGTTTCCGCCTCTTGCGTCCCTTCCAGTACGTGGGCGCAAGAGGAAGTTCTGCGTATCAGCGAAGTCATGCGAGGTGATGTATGGCACATCCCGTAATCCGTCCGCTCGGCGACCGGGTGCTCCTAGAGCTCCTGCCAGCCGAGGAGACGACCAAGTCCGGCATTATCATCCCGGACACCGCCAAGGACCAGTCGCAGCAGGCGAAAGTGGTTGCCGTCGGTCCAGGCAAGTTCGACGACGAGGGTAAGCGCGTCCCCATGGACGTCAAGGACAACGACGTCGTTCTGATCCCGAAGTACGGCGGGGACGAGTTCAAGTTTGAGGGGGAAGAGTACAAGATTGTCTCGGCTGACGACATTCTTGCCATCGTCGGCTAAGAACGGAGTACCCAATGGCCAAACAAATCCTCTTTAACGAAGACGCGCGGTCGCGCCTGCAGGCGGGCGTCAACAAGCTTGCCAACACAGTGAAGGTGACGATCGGCCCCAAGGGCCGGAACGTCGTCTTAGACAAGGGCTTCGGCTCGCCCACGATCACCAACGACGGCGTGACCATTGCCAAGGAAATCGAGCTCGAGGACAAGTTCGAGAACATGGGCGCCCAGCTGGTGAAAGAAGTTGCCACCAAGACGAACGATGTCGCGGGCGACGGCACCACCACGGCGACCGTGCTTGCCCAGATCATCATCAACGAGGGCCTGAAGAACGTCGTCGCGGGCGCCAACCCGATGGCGATCCGCCGCGGGCTGGAAGCCGGTGCCAAGGCAGTGGTTGAGGAATTGAAGGCGCGCAAGAAAGCGGTCGCGGGCAAGGAAGAAATCGCCCAGGTCGCCTCGATCTCGGCCGGTGATGCCGGCATCGGCGCCCTCATCGCCGACGTCATGGACATGGTTGGCAAGGACGGCGTGATTACCGTCGAGGAAGGTCGGACGCTCGGGCTCGAGAAGGAAGTCGTCGAGGGCATGCAGTTCGACAACGGCTACCTCTCTATGTACATGATGACCGACTCGGCCCGGATGGAAGCGGTCTTCGAGGACCCGTACATCCTGCTCACCGACAAGAAGATCTCGTCGCTCGCCGAAATCGTGCCGGTGCTTGAGCGGATCGCACAGACTGGCCGGAAGCACCTGGTGATCATCGCCGAGGATGTTGACGGCGAGGCGCTGGCGACCCTGGTGGTCAACAAGCTCCGTGGCGCGTTCCACACGCTGGCGATCAAGGCGCCGGGCTTCGGCGACCGCCGCAAGGCGATGCTGCAAGACCTGGCGATCCTGACCGGCGGCCAGGTGATTTCGGAAGAGACCGGCACCAAGCTCGAAGACACCGCGCTCGAGCAGCTCGGCCGGGCCCGCAAGGTTGTTGCGACCAAGGAAAAGACGACCGTTATCGAAGGCAAGGGCGAGGATGCGGCCATCAAGGACCGGGTTGCCCAGATTAAGACCGAGATGGACAAGGCCACCTCCGACTACGACAAAGAGAAGCTCGAAGAGCGGCTGGCCAAGTTGGCCGGCGGCGTCGGCGTCATCAAGGTGGGCGCGGCGACCGAAGTCGAGCTCAATGAAAAGAAGCTCCGGATCGAGGACGCGGTCAACGCTACGAAGGCAGCGATCGAGGAAGGGATCGTCTCGGGTGGCGGCGTCGCCTACGTCGACACCATCCCGACGCTCGACAAGCTGAAGCTCGATGACGAGGAGCAGCAGGTGGCGGTCAAGATCCTGCGCCGCGCGCTCGAAGAGCCGATGCGGCAGATCGCCTTCAACGCCGGCAAAGACGGCGCGGTCGTGATCGAAGAGGTCAAAAAGCGTGACGCCGGTATCGGCTACAATGCCGCGACCGACGAGTACGTCGACATGATCGGCGCAGGCATTATCGACCCGCTCAAGGTGACCCGGTCGGCGATCGAGAACGCGGTCTCGGTGTCGGCCCTGGTGATCACCACCGAAGCGGCCGTGACCGAGAAGCCAGAAGAGAAGAAGCCGGCCATGCCCGGCGGCGACATGGACGGCATGGGCGGGATGGGGATGTAAGTCATTGGATCAAGAACGAACAAGAGCCTCGGCAATCGCCGGGGCTCTTTGGTGGTTGTTGGGCGATGACGCTACGGTCGGTGCACCCAGCCAACGAAGTCGACGCCTTGGCCTAGGTCGACGGACTGCTTGGTGTGCAGATTGAGGATGCCGAGATTGAGTTGCTCGGTGCCGTCATCCTTGAGCTCGCCGAAGCGGTAGCTCAGTTGCGTACCATCGGGAGAGAGTGCGACCGGCAGGTACCCTTTTGCGTCGACTGAAAAGACCGAAGCGTTCGATTTTCCCGACGCATCGATGCTGAAAATGCCGTGCGTGTCGCCCGAGTAGACGTTGCTCAGGCCATAGAACAGTGTCTGGCTGTCGTTCGCCCAGACCGGATTGCTGCTGTAGCTCTGGTTGCTGGTAACCTCGTGGAAGCTTGTGCCGTCGGCGTTGACCACGTAGATACCGCGGAACTGGTCGGGGTTCGGGCTGGTCGTCGGCTCCGAGGTGAGTGCTGTGTCCAGGTACTTGTACCCGAATGCGATCTTCGTGCCGTCGGGCGACCAGGCGGGCGTGAAGGCATCTTTGCGGTAGGACTGACCGTGCGCGTCGGTTTGTGTCGGCAGAAGCTGTGTGCCGTTGTCTGGATCATGGACTGAGGCGACGTACAGACTAGCTGAGTCGCCTCCGAAGTCATTGTTCGTTGTGGTCACAGTGAATCGTTTTGAGTCGGGCGAGAAAGCAAGTGCGTTCCCGCTTATGGTTTTTGGTATTTCATGATAGCCGCTACCATCAGTCTCCATGAGCGCAAAGCCGCTCGCCTCCCAATAGCCAACCTGCAGGCCGAGCGTCTTTCCGCTTGGAGAGAGGGTGATGCCAATGAATTTTAGAAAATTACCGTCAGGATTCAGATCCGAGGCTTTGAGAAGTGAGTGCGTGCCGACGGAAATGTTGTAGGCAAGTACGTTGCCACCCGGGTCGGTGATGTAGAGTGTTTGGCTATCCGGCGAGAGTACGCCGTGGACGATGCCGGTGAGGTCGTCGGAGACGCGGACGATGTCCGTCAGCGTGCCGTCACTGTCGGCGCCGGAGAACGTGACCACGGAGCCGTCGTGCTTGGCCACGACGTACTGCAGGTTGCTGACCGACCGGGCGAGTGGCTCGATCGTCGGGGTGGTCGAGGCGGGCAGGCCGTCCTGCCCGGTTTGCGTCCCTGCCCGGTGCGGCATCATCCGGTACATGCCGACGCCAAGGATGAGCACGATGGCTCCGATTGCAGCAACGGTCCAGAGCGTACGCATATGGGGCTCCTTCATATTCCTGCATTCTACCAGACGTAGCGGCCGTTTCCTCCTGTTGGTATACTGATTCTATGACTACGAAGCACACGAACCTCCTCTTCGCCCTGCTTGTCCTTGTGTCCTTCGGCATGGCCGCGTGGGCCTACCCGCAGCTGCCGCCGCTCATCGCCGGCCACTGGAACGCCGCCGGCCAGGTCGACGGGTACGTCGACAAGGGCTGGGCGCTCTTTCTGCTACCAAGCTTCGTTGCCCTGCTGTGGGGCTTGTTCAACCTACTGCCCACGATCGATCCCAAGCGTGCCAACCTGTCGCTGTTCGAACGCGAGTACAACCTGCTCTTCCTCCTGCTGGCGTTGGTGTTCGTCACGATCAACAAGCTGACGCTGCTGTGGAACTTGGGCCTGCGT
>JAYRIO010000077.1:0-1843 GCA_041906745.1 Patescibacteria group bacterium | reverse complement strand
GCGGCCTTGGCCGGCGTGCCGACCGGCGCGTCGAAATCGATCCCGAAGTGATCGCGCTGCAGCCGGCGGGCGATCGCCGTGTACTTGATCGGCACGATAAAGTTCATCCCGGCAACGCGATCGAAGCCGGAACTGGCAGTGACCTTGGTCGTCTTCTTCGCTGCGGCCAGTTGCGCCGCCTTCTTTTGGGCAGCGTCGGCAAGCGCCTTCTGGCGGTCAGCCTCTTTCTGTTCGTTGAGCTGCACGAGCCAGTCCATGGAATCCGAGGGGTCGGCGGCAGGGATTGTCAGCGTGCTGCCGGGCTGCAGGGATTCGATGTCGGCCGGCTTGATCGCGTTCCGCTGGGCGATCGTGGCCACGTGGAGCCCGAAACGGTCGGCGATGCCCGTAATCGTATCGCCTCCCTGCACCACGTAGTGCTGCTCGAGCTTCGTCGCTTCGGTCACGAACGGGTGGTCGATGGCTTTCGGGGTCAGGAAGCCGTCTGCCGCCGCCTCAGCCGCACCGGCATCCATAGTGACCGCGCTCTCCTCGAGCAACGGCGTGTACTGGTCGATCGAGGCCAGGATGGCCGAGGTCGTCGAGGGATCCATCTCGAGCAAGGCGGTATCACTGCCGGCGGCCAAGGCATACCGGTCCTGGTCGGCCTGGAACGAGTTCCAGGCAACGACGGCGACCGCCAAGACCAAGAAAAATCCGGCCGGCGAGACCACTGCGCGCTGGTAGCGCTTGACCGATGCCGAGGTTGTCCGAGTCACTGCTTCAACCGAATGGACAAAGTTCGAAGACAAGGTAGGAATAAACCCCTCCTAGTGCTCGACCTAGCCTACCACGATCCGTGCAGCCTGCAACAATATGGTTAGTTGGCTGGATTATCCACACCGTCGGCCGGTGCGTCCTGCCGGACGACGGCACGCTCTTCTTCGGTCAGGATGTGCAGGATATCGCCGACCGCGAGCGTGGCCGCGGTATCCAAGCCCAGGCCGCACTCTTCCCCTTGCGCGACCGACGCCGCGGGCTGCTGGCCGCGTTGCAGGGTCGCGATCGTCCCCTTGCCGACCTGTTCGCCCGCACGCTCGATCGTCACCTGGGCACCGGCACGGATCTCGCCGGTTTTGACGACGCCGCCAAGGATCTTATGGGTTTTCGTACTCCGGAACAGTGCCTTCACGGCCAGCTGCCCGATTTCGATCTGGACGCGTTCGCGGTGGACCGCGCCCTCGGCCATCGAGCGGACAAAGTCCGTCAACTCGTAAATCACGTCATAGGCATTCACGAGCACGCCGTGCTGTTCAGCCAGACGCTTCGCCGTCGGTACGGAGCCGACGTGGAAGGCTAGGATGCTCGCGTTGGACGCCGCCGCCAGGTGGATGTCGGATTCCGTAACTTGGCCGACGCCGCTATGGAGGACGCGGATGCTGACGCCCGGCACCTCGATCGCCTCGATGGCGCCGAGTACGGCTTTGAGCGAACCGTCCACGTCGGTCTTAAGGACGAGCGCCAACTCACCTGCCTCGGACGGCGCCGTATCGTTGGCGGAACGCAGGGTGCGGCGGCCAGCCAGGGCCCGCTGGCGGGCAACCTCGCGCGCCGCTTTCTCTGTCGGATAGACCTCGAACTGCTCGCCGAAGCCAGGCACGTCGGTCAGGCCTGCGACCTGGATAGGCGTCGCCGGGCCGACCGCGTCGAAACGGCTGCCGGTCTCGTTCTGGAGCAGCCGGACCTTGCCGTAGACGCTGCCGATCACGAAGTTGTCGCCGGTCTGCAACCTGCCCTGCTGTACCAGCACCGTCGCCACCGGACCCATCCCTGCCGCTTTATGGGACTCGATCACGACACCCTT
>JAYRIO010000076.1:0-5435 GCA_041906745.1 Patescibacteria group bacterium | reverse complement strand
TCGCCCGGGCGTCTTTGAGCGACGTGACGCTGGGCAGCACGTAGAAGTAGCCCATGGCAGCCACGCCAAGCAGACCGACGGCGGCCCACAGGATATCGTTCGACCGTCCGGCTGGCTGCGGTGCTGGCGTGCTCATTGCGTAGCTCCTTGGGTCGTCGTTGGCGTCGCCGTCTGCGGCGCGGCGGGAGGCTTAGGCACGTACGTGACGCTCATCGAAAAGTCAGTCCTGACCGTGGCGTCAAGCTGCGAGCTGGATGCGCTCTGCAGCGTCACCCCGGAAAAACGGTCGGAACTTTCCAGTGTCGCCATCAGGTGCGCCACGTCGTCGTAACTCCCCCCGCTCCCAATGAGCGACAGCAACTTCGTCTGCGAATCGAAAGTGGCGTTCTTCAGCTGGACCGCACCCGGCACCTCGCCGCTCATGGCGTCGAGCAGGCTGACCCAGGGAGTGTCTTGCACGGCAGCCGTCAGCACCTGGGCCTGGGCGGCGGTGGTCTTGATGAGCTGCAGGTTCTTGCCGGTATCGCCCGTGGTCAGCTGCGTCGTCAGCTGCTGGAACTTGTCGTTGGCGGCAAGCTGCTTGGTCTGTTCTTGCGTGACGAGGTAGCTGGCAAGCAGCCCGGCCGCACCGGCGATCGCCACGCAGACTACCGCGATGATCGGCACGGCTGGATCGTTCTTGGTGGCGGTCACGCCGTGGATCGAGTTGTTGGCCGGCGCCGCACTGCCTGATTCCAGGATCGGCGATGACCTCCGGGGCTGGGGCGCGAACGATACGTCGTTGGAACCGACGCTTGGCACACCGGCTGCTGCCGGCGTTGACGGTTGCGACGACGATTGAGTGCCCCTCAAATCAAGCACGCCCCTCCTTCATTGGTATGAAACCAGCATACGCTACGACGTCCGAACCGACCTTGTGGATTACGGCGCCGCCTCGCCGAGCGACGGCACGAACGATTGCGCGAACCCAGGTGGCGGTGAGGTCGTGATCTGGTTGTCGTACTCGATCGCCAGATTCGTCAGTGCCGGATTGAACTGCAACGTGCTACCCACGAACAGCCCTGTCGCCCGGTCGACGTTGGCCTGGAAGTCGATAGTACCGCGTGGCGCGGCGAACGCACCCACCACCGAGCTGCCCTGCGTCGCGCCGTTCTTGATGGTGACCGCCTTCTGCCCGCCCGATGCGGCATCGTCACCGCCGAGCACGATCACGCCCAAGTTCCCTTTGTCGAGGTAGGACATCGACCCGGCCACCGTGACGCGGCCCTGGACGATAATCGTCCCTCTGCCCTTGAACTGGGCGCCGTCGGCAATCGTCAGGTTGCCCGACACGTACCACACGCCGCCGTCGGGGTTGCCGTCGTTGTTGGCTCCGTCGTGGTAGTCCCCGTTCTTCGGATTCAGGTTGAACGTACCGGTGATCGTGCCGCCGGGCAGCGACAGGGTCCGTGCCCGTTCGATTTTTAGGCGGCTCGCAGTCGATTCGATCTGGGCCTGCACTTGGCCCCAGGCCAAGGCCGAGGCGTCTTGCAGACGGTAGTCCGGGATATCGTACGCCGAGGTATTCTCGTTCCTGGTTACCTTGACCTGGCCGGACGAAGATACCACCGAGTTCCGACCCACGCTGATCCCCGACACCCCGCCAAGGCCGAAGATGTCGCCCACCACCTTCCCGCCGCACAGGCCGGCGGCAGACAGTGGCTTCGACGCGTCAGCCGATACCGGCTGCCCGGACAAGGTGGCGTCCACATGCAGCTTCAGCGTGACACCGCCGAAAGCGTTCAGCAGTGCGCAGTTTTCGCCCGGCAGGAATTTGGTAGGGTTTGAGGATGCCGATGCAGTATCCAGGTCGCCGAACTCTTTGTGCGTGTCGTCGCTGCGCGACACCGACCAGCTGTAGCTGATACCGGTGGGCACCGGCAGGATCGTCATCTGTACGCTGGCGGTCGAGCAGCGGTGACCGTAGTCGCAGACGGAGTACGTGAACATGGCTGACGGGCCGGTATAGCTCCCCGGGTTGTACACCAGCTGGGTACCCGATTTCGTAACCGTACCCGCGCCGCTTGCCGGCTGCGACGCGATACTCAGGCTGGACGTATCAAGGTCGCCGTCCGGGTCGCTGTCGTTGGCAAGTACCGGCACCGTGGCGGCGGTACCGACCGAGGTCGACGCCTGGTCGTCTGCTGCGTTCGGCGGCGATCCGGTGGACGTAGCGCACGGATCCTGCATGCTCAGTGGCAACGACGCCGTGCCCGTGTACGGCTGGCCGTTGATGAAGGCGGTCACCGTGGCGGCAATGGCATCCGTGGCCGTGCCGATCGAGCAATCAGCATCCGTGTACAAGGTCGTGGGCGTACCGTTCACGGGGCGGATCGGCGAAAACGATTGCGCCCTCAAGCCAATGCGGTTGTTGACCAGCGACCAGCGGATGGTTGCCGACGGTGTCGGTGCATGGGGCTGGCTGTACGACAGGTTGTCGATACCGAACCCGTTCGTGCGGTACTGCTCCGCGTGGATGTCGGCGTCTGTCCGACGCATCTGGATTTCAGCGATGCCGGTCGTCGTTCCCTTCGACAGCGAGACCGAGTATGTCTGCCCCGCGCACACGCCGCTGCCCGACCCGATAAATGTCTGTGGCGAGCCGATCGGGCTGCCGTTGGTATCGACCGCGCGGACTTCGACGGTCTCCGTACCAGCAAGCACCAAGACGAACGTGGCCGAGTCAACGACGTGCCGGGAACTGAACTTGAGCTTCAGTGGCGCCCACGACGCCGGACTTGCCCCCTGGACGTTGGCAGCCAGGTAGTTCGGGGTCGAGATCGACTGGAAGTTCGGACATGCGGCGCTGTTGGATTGGAACAGGTACGCGCCGTCGCCCGGGATATCGTTGGACGGGCCCGTGCCGTTGATGCCGCTTTCGATCAGCAGCTCCCGTCCGTTCGACTCGTAATAGTTCGAATTGATCCTACCCTGTCCGCGGTCGTCGAAGTTGATCGAGATATTGTTGGTCGAACCCGAGGATCCGGGGTCAAGCTGGATCGCTTGGCCGGTAACGCTGTTGGTCACCTGCGCGGCGTACTGGTACTGGCTGTTCCGCTTGAGGCCGTCCGCCGGTCCGGAAATCTGCACGGTAATACCCGGTGGCGTGCAGCCGGTGGCGGTGGTGATACCCTTCGGAGCACTCTTGATGACGGTGTACGAACTGTCGGCGCCGCTAATGAAGTACTGGTGGTTGCCTGCCAACGGACTGTTGTCGGTATAGGTGGCCGACGTACCGACGCTGCCGATCGCTTTGCCGTCGCGGTATACGGTGGTGCCTGCCTTGAGCGGGGTCGAGCTTGTCCACGACAGCGTGACGAACGGCGAATTGCTGGTCGAGCAGCCCGTGGTGGGATTGGCCAGCGTGATGGTAGGAGGCGGCGGCGGGGGCGGCGTGGGCTGGTTGGCGCCGCGGAGCGGTCCCTTGTACATGTTCACGACCATGCCGCCGTCTACGTACACCTTGTTCGACGCGGTACACTGCAGGACGCCGCTGAAATTCGTGCAGGAACTCGCGATCCACGCGTTCGGCCCGGGAGGCCCGTTGAAGTTGTTCGGCGTAACGGTCGGATCGGGGCAGCCGGATCCGGACGTGGTATTGCCGAGCAATCCGGTGCCATAGGTGCAGTCCAGGGCCAGCGTCCACGGGCCGGATGGGATCACCTCGTACTTCAACACCGTTTGGTAGAAGTTCGGTTTCTGCGCCTTGGTAAGCACGGTCTGCTGCGGTGCGCTCTGGTTGTAGCATGGGTAACCCCAATGCCCGAAGTAGCAGCCCAGATCGAACCGCGGCGGGTTGCCATTGTAGGTTTGCGAGTAGTAGACCTCGCCGGTTTCGGCATTCACCAGCCGGGCCGTCGTGGTCGCCGGGTAGTAGATCTTGACTTGGGTATCACCGCCTTTACTGCCGGACAGCCCCGGGACGCCGCAATACTGGAAGCGCGGATCGCACGAAGAGCCGCTCCCCCCAGGAATCACCTCTGCCCGGTACGCCCGGCTCGACAAGAGCTCGACCTCGAGCTCGCTCGCGTTACTGTCAAGGCCGATGTAATAGTACGGATCCGGCGACACTATAGGAAACAGCGCAGCATAAGGCTGGACCTGGCCAGCCTTGAACGCGGCGACATTCACCCAGCTACTTGCAGTGCCATAGTCATACCCGTCGCCGGTCCGCGCTCCGGGGGCAAATGCAGCGCAGATCATGTGGTCATACTGGGAATCGTACCACTGCGGCGTGGTCGAGCCGATCGGAGTACCGAAAATGAAATGTTGGTTGGGCACGTAGCCGTAAGCCGAAGAACCGCAGGAAAACGAGTCTGGATACCGAGCTGCCCGCGCGGAGCCGGCGCCAAGCATCGCCAGGGCGATAATCGCACCCACAAAAAACAGTCGCTCCCTCATGGCCGCTCCTCGGTGACCATGCCGTGCACCAGCACGACCTCTTCGGCTTCAAGCAGGCCGGTATCGGTGCGGTGCGACTTGGGGATGCGGACCGTGTCGCCGACAATAAACGGGAACGGCAACTGGGATTGCACGGTGCCGTCCGGCTGGGTCTTGCTGTACGCAGTGGCGTCGATCAGCGCCACCGTGGCCACGACGTCCGGGATCTGCGTACTACGCAGGGTAATGGTATTGCCGGTCACGTCGATGACCGAACTCACGAACTGCATCCAGTTGTGCGGATCGGATTCGTCGGACGCGCTGCGGGAACGCGCGCCCACATAGACCGCGGTTGCCGCTATGGCCACGACGACAAACAAGACGATGCCGATACCTGCCGCACGGGTGCGGAACGGGTTCTTCATGCCATACCCTCCTGCATACGAGCCCAGTATATCACGCTGCGGGTACCCATGGATGTCATTCGTACGGCGGCTTGCAGAGCGCCGGCACGGCCTGCGGCACGCTGGCGCCGGTGGGCAGGTACGAACCGTTCAGGATGGCGCAGTACAGGTACGGATCCGCATGGTTGTCCCTGGGCTTGAGCCCGCTGGCGCCCAAGATCTGCAGGCTCAGGTTTTGGATCGCGGGCGGCGTCGGTGTCGTCCCACCACCAGTGCCACCGCCGGTCCCACCACCTGATCCGCCTCCTCCGTTCCCCCCGCAATTCGGCACGGTAACGGTTTTCGATTCGCCCGACAGCGTGCCGAACGAGCCGGTCAGCCCTGCCACGCTGTAGGCATGTGAGCCGGCCGGGACCGAGGTGTCGGTATATGTGGTCGCCGAATCCAAGAGATTGAGAGCCGTGCCGTCGCGGTACACGGTATAGAGGTTCGAAGAGCTGCCCCCGAACACCGGCAGCCCGGGCGCAATGTCGATCCCGCCAGTGTCTGCTACTTGGATCGCGCCGGCCAGACCGCTGTTGTCGCGCGACGCCAGCTGCCGCCGGCCGCCGG
>JAYRIO010000075.1:0-9470 GCA_041906745.1 Patescibacteria group bacterium | reverse complement strand
CCTGTGACTTGATGTCGGTCAGGCCACCAACCCTCTTCATGGCAAGGTAGGTGTCGAGCTGGCCTTGGTCGACGGCGTTCACTTCGAGTCGCTTGTAGCCCGACATCGTGGCACCGAGCATGCCAACGGCTTTGCCGATCGTATCGAGACCGCTGCTTCCCAGAGAGACGTTAGCCGCATCGGTTCCAGGGTCGGCGCTCGCAGCGATGTAGCAAGAGTCGTCACACTTGGGATCTTTGGGTGTGGTGCTTTGCGCAAGTACGGCCGTTGCCTGGAGTAGCGGTGACAATGCCAGCAAGAGGGCCGGACATACGAAAAACGTCGCAGTCCACCGGCGACCCATGCGCAGCCGTGCCTGATTCTCTCCTTGTAACGCTGCCAGCTCCCCTCCTGATCAAGTGCGTCCATAATAGCACACGAGCCTTGCCGAGCGAGGAGCGGATCTGTATAGTGCCGTCACTTTACAGATTGGGGTTTGTCTTTTATGAAAATGATGGTTGCCACCCTGTTGCTCTTTGTTATGGTGTCGGCTCTGGCCGTTGCTGCCGACGATCCGGTCACCATCGTCCGCCGGACCTACGGGTGGCACTTGGTGCCCAAGGGTGACGGGACGTTGACGTATGCCTCGTACAGGAAAGACGCACAAGAGCTGGTGCGTCATGAGGCTGACTTTTCGCCCAAGCTCTTCGCGCTCCTCCGCGCAGTGGATCAAATGGCCGATGACTATCGGGCAGGCAGAATTCCTCGGCTGACGTGGGATGCTGATCCGCTGACCTGCACCGAGAGCGCGACATTCACGCCGCTCAAGCTCCGGCTCCGCAGTACGCAAGCCGACCATGCGCTCGTCGATGTCGCATCGACCGTGACCATTGCTCGTACATTCAAAACTTCTTGGCAGGTTGAGCTTGTCCAGGCCTCGGGACGTTGGCGGATCGACAATGTCCGATTTGGTCGAGGCAAAGCAAATCTTGTCGATATGCTCACGCCAACCTTTGGGCGCTAGCCGCCCAAGTAAGAGCCAGGTACCGCTGGCTCTTTTTTTATTTGGGCGGGAAGTACGAGTAGCCGCGTTCCTGGGGGCTGTTGACGAAATAATTTTTCTCGGCCAAGAGCGTGGTGGTCGGGTTTCCAAAGAAGTACTGCCACTTGCCAGCCGGGCCGCCCCACGTGCTTTCGTGGGTGTGGATCCCGCCGCCGTTCGGGTCGTAGTAGGTAATGTTGTTGGCAGTATCAATGTTGAGCACGATAATCCAGTGTTCCCCGCTCGCCTCGCCGCGGATCAGCCAGACGGGGATACCGCCATCTGCGAGCACTTTCCTGGAACCGTCCAGGTCGGCAGCCGACGGCGCCCCATCATGTGTTCCGCCCAGCGTCGCTCCGGGAGGGGCACTGCCGACACCGAAGGCGTTCGCCATGACGCGTTTATCGGTGTCCAGGCAGTCCTTGCTGCCAGTCTGCCGGTCAGGATGCGCCGCTAGATAGGTGACAATCTTTTGCGCGCCTGCCGAGAACCCCCGCGCTTTCGCGATCACGGCGTTATTGACTGCCAGCTGGTACTGCCGGCTTAGTTCGTCGGCAATGACTCGGGCCTCCTTGACCTTCATGGCCGTCGTCACGCCCTTGGCCTTGTTGGCGGCTGTCAGGAGGTCGTCAAGGATCTTGATAGCGGCCGTTTCCTTGCTGTCGACTTTGCCCTTGAGGGCGGTAGCTTCGGTGACAACTTGGTCCGCCCAGGCCTTGATCGGTTTTTCGCACTCGCCGGGCAGCGGCCCGTCGCCCTTGTCGCCGATCTGGGCGGCTTTGTTGAGGCAAGCGATCGTCTGGACCGACAGTGCATCCTGCTTGTTTCGGGCCGGGTCGATGGCAGGATCGAATGCCTGCTTGCCCTGGCAGCCATTGCTGACACAGAGGATGAAGCCGATCGAGATAACCGTGACGCCGATCGCGAGCAGGATCAGAAGGCCGGCGATGATTTCGGGCAAGAAGCCGGCGACCGCCAGTCGTCCGACCGTTGCCTCTCCCAAACGCGTGGCGGCGGCGCGGGTGCCAGATGCGACGGCTGATCCGGCGCGGGATCCTTGGACAGCCTTGGTGGCTGTACTCCGCCTTGCTTGAGCGCTGAACGCATCAAAGGCCCGTCGTGCGGCACCTGGCTGTTGCGGCTCCTGTTCTCTGGTGAACGAACCCGAACTCTCTAGCTCGCCTTCCGCCCGTTGCTCATCAAGGTACTGATCAAGCGGCGAGTTTGCTTCGGATCCATCCTGCTCTTCGTCGGCCACACCCCTCCTTACGTGGCCCTACTATACCATCCGCCCCTGTCTTTTGCAGGCATTTTCTGGTATAGCGGATGGCAGATTCGGACCTTAAGAAGTTATGAAAGGGGCAACATGATTCGTGAACAGACAAACGTTGGTTGCAGGACTACTGGTAGGTATCTTTCTCTACCCTGTCGATGCGAAGCCGCCGACATCCGACCGGATGCCGCGGACGCGGCCCGGCCAGGAATTGAATACAATCAACGACTCAATCCGCAGCATGCAAGGTGTCCTGCATGGGCAACCCGAACCACAGGACTTGGCCGACTTGGTCTGGTCCAGCCTAAGCCAGAAGCACAAGGCGATGGTGCCAGGCACGGTGCTCGCCAAGGCAGCCAACTACCGCGACGACAGCCGCCAGTCATTCTTCTTTTCCGTGCTGTCGATTCAATCACTTCCTGCCCTGCCAGCGCCTATCGGGCGGATTACGAGCTGGAAGTTCGAGGCGCGGGGTGGTGGTACGTGGGAGATTACCCCGTACGGCACCGCGCGTATGATGGACCGAATCGAGACCGAGCTGGTGTTCTGGATGGATCCCGCTGCCAGTTTTCCGCCGCCGGGCAGTATTGCGCAGGCAAGGCAGCTGTTTAACCGCCTGCTGGCGGTCGACCAGCATCCTGAATTCATCCGGCTGCAACCAACCATGAATAACGGACAGCCGGTCCGGCCGAGCGAACGGCATCCGGCGGACCTGATCGAGGTGGTCCGGAGCTGGAAGCAAGGTGACGGCCCGTCGCCTCAGTTTATTGGTATCACTGCCTCGCCGTACAACGATGCGCTGTCCTACGTCGACGACGGCTCCTCGCTCTGGGCGGTGTCGTATCGGTACGACCACGGGCAACCGTTCATTACCGATTGGGAGGAAGCGACAACGGCAGAAATGGGTGAGAGCGTAAACGTGGCGCGCATACGCCTGTGTACGTTGCCGGTCCAACTTCCGCCCCAGTCGGCGGTCGGTGGTATGGGCACGACGCTCAACCTGACAGAGATGCAATCAACGAACGGCCAGCTGCTAACCCGGTTTTTCCGACTGCTGGCACTCAACAACCAAGGCGAGGTGTTCAGTTACTTCGCCCCGACGATCAAGAAAGGCGACCGGTTGCAGTGGTGGCAGCGTTACGCTGCTGCCGCCAGCAACCTGTCACTCACCGACATCAAGGCCACGCTCCGGCGCGACGGGAAAATCGACGTGGTTTTTCCGAGCGCTGCCGGCGAGGGCCAGCTCCTCTGCTCCTTCCCGAAGCCGAACCAGCTACGGGTGGAGGCGCTACGAGCTAGATCTCAGACGCAGGTAACTCGCTCTAGTTCGGCTGCATCCCAGCCCGTCAGGTGGAAAAATGTCGCCGACAAACTCGCATTGATGGGAATACGGAACGATCACTTCCTATCTGCTGCCCTGGTTCCGTTCAATGGCCCCACTGCCAAGGACGAGGACGAGGCACGACGACTCTTCAATCTCTTACACCGGATCGCAACCGACCCAAGTTATGCCACGAACATTCGGCTCGGGAAATGCCAGGGACCGTATGGTGGCTACGCAGTACCTACGGCGGAGCTCGTTGTGCAGTTTGCTAACGGTATATACCTGCCCGCACAGGTGGACGGGCGACACAAAGTCTACCACTACGGCATTACCCATTCCCGGAAGGGAGAGCGCGTGCTCTGGGTGGGATGCTGGTCGTTCAATGGATACCTATTCGATGCACAGGATGACCTGGTCGATGCAATCATGCTGACTGAAAATCAATCTGTATTTCAGCGAGATTACGCGTCGTTTCTGCAGCAGTTCTGTTCCTGTACATTCGAGATCTGACCAAAGCCCGGGATTCCCGGGCTTTTTCTTTGGATCCAGTACAATACCGTTGTACAAACAAGGGGTTGGTATGCCAAGAAGCAGATTGTGGCTGATTGTTGTCATCTGTGTGGCTGTTGTAGTCGTGCTCGCAGCAATGCTGCGCGTCGGTTCGAAGGAATCAGTGACAACTCGTCCGTCTAGCGCCCAGTCGCTGGGAGACTTTCCCCTCATTGCCCGCACGAACGGTTCTCTCTTTGGTATTTCAGCGACCGCTGACGTGCAACGCCTTGCACCTTCGGTTACTAGCTTGTTCCATCTGCAGGAGCTCCCATACGATGCGGTTTGGTCTCCAGATGGCGCGTACGTCGCGATACTGCCCAGAGACCCATTTGCTTCTTGGCATATCTATAGAGCACCCGACGGCCAAGATGCCGCCACACTGTCGTCGAACATCGACGCGCTCACGTGGTCATATGATGGTACGCGGATCGCCTACCAATATGCCCTCGATGACGGAAAATTCAATGTCACAGTTGCCGATCCAGATGGAAAAAATTGGACAGCACTTGTGATCCTACCTAGTCGTGCTCAGCAGTTGCTCTGGCTACCCGACCAGACACACATGCTCGTACTCGATAGTGCTGGCACAGTGTCGCTGCTTGGCCTGAGTAGTAAAACCCTCGTGCCCGTGCTGTCGAATGCCGTATCAATGTCGCTCTCGCCTGACGGCGGGGCGGTGCTGGTCGCGACGGCTGCATCATCAGATGTGGAATTTCGACACGTGGTCCTACAGCTTCCGGCGTCAATTACGGATGCGTCCTCGATACAGCAAGACGCGATCGCGGAAACGACAACTCATCCCTACGATATGGTTTGGGCTACTGAAGGAAACGTGCTGGCATTGCGTCATTCCCCGACAGCTTCCGTTACACGGATCGCGGTTGTAGGCGGAAAGTCGATTCTACTGACGTTACCACAACCTCCCCCCACCCTCGACGATACAACCCGGCTCTTGGGAGCAATTGATACCACGTTGTATCTCCGTGTTGGTCCGACAGTATACGCGGTCCCAGTTAACTAATACCTAAGGGACGTAAAAGAGGACCTGACCCTGCGTTGTATGCTGGCCGTGCTGCCATAGCGTTGCTTGTGATTCGGTGTGCGTTTGTCCGCTCGCTGGGTCAACCACCGTGTACGATGGCGTACCGCTGGTCGTGTCGTAGCCACTAATAACCCAGAAGTGGCCTCGGTTACTTGCCGTGAGTCCGCCCGAAGAGTGAAAAACGTCAACTCCCTGGATAACAGGAAACCCTTTGTCGAGCGAGGTCTGGATTTTTTGGAAGTACGTCTGTTGGTCAAGACCAGTGCCACTGTCGGCGTAGGTAGTAATGCCGCTCACCTGATCGTTGAGTCGTTTTAATGGTTCAAGGCCACAGGATGTCGTCCGCAAATTCTCAGGTTGCGGATTGCCGACCGCTTGTCGGCCATGCTGCTGCTGGAGATAGCTCGCGACAATATTCACTGAGGTGTAGGCGCAGTTCGGTGTACCTGCAGCTTGGGCGTAATTCGGAACAGCGAGACTGACAGTCCCCGGTTTGGCGGTAAGCGAACAGGCCTGATACTCTGGATAGTATTTCATGATGTTTTTCACATATTTCACAGGCTCTTCGTAAGGTGGGTTATCGGCGAATTTGTCTGCTACGCCCGGCCCAGCGTTATAGGCGACAAGCATGACTCGCAGGAGCTGATCGCCCGAATATGCCTTGTGCTCTTTGATGGCGTGGCTGTAGTCGTCGTAGTGCTGTCGGTAGTAGGCAACACCTAAGAACGTGTTGTACTTGGGGTTGATTTTGTCATCGACCGTCGGCACTCCGAGTTTTATTGTTTTACCGTCGAGCACTGACGGCGAACCTTGGGACTCGATTTGCTTGGTATAGATCTGGCGCAGGCTGGCATCGGCCTTGCTGTAGCCGCGCGCTTTGGCTAAGTCGCGCGATAGTTTCTTGATAGTTTTGTCATTCAGTTCCTGGTAGGTATCAGGCATGAGCTGCATGAGGCCTCGGGCGCCCGCGGAGCTGCTGGCGTTGGGATTGAAGGCCGATTCTTGCTTCATCACCGCCGCGATGAACGCTGGCGACAGCTTGAAGAAGGTGGCTGCCTGGACAATGTAGTCGCGGATGTAGCCCTTGGTGGCGTCGTTTGGAATATCCTTGCACGGCCCCTCGTTCTTGAACGAGCCGGTGGGGTAGCCGCTGGCCGCGAACGATTGCGGCTGGTCGCCGATATTCCCGAAGTACACCGTAGCGGCGAATCCCGGGCCACTCACGAGCGCAATAATCGTGAAGACGATCATTCCGTAGCTGATGCGGTGCAGCAAGTTCATCGGTGCGGTGCCCCCATACGCCTACTTAGTGCGATGCGGGTGGCAGGTTCTGGTCGGGCAGCGGCTGGTTGAAGGTGGCGTCCTGTTGTGGCGGCGCGGCGGTGATCGGCGGCGTCACCATATTCGGGGCACCGGCCACGGCGCCGGTTGGCGAGCCTGGTGCAACCGGAGCGGCTGGTGCGGGCGGGAGGTTGCCGCTGGCAGCCTGGCCGACCTGACTCACCGAGCCACCGATCGAGCCGCCGGCCCGTTCCTCTTCCGCCTCCTTCATCTTGAGGAGTTCGGCCGGGTTGGTGGTAATGAGCTGCTCCTCCTCGTAGCTGGCGATCACCTCGACCGCCACGTGGTTGGCACCGGCAAAGAAGATCCCCTGTCCCACCTTGGCCTCGCGCAGAATCAGCTTCTCGCCCTCGGTCAGCTTGAAGACCTCGGCCAGCTTGTCGACCGCCGAGGGCGACTGGCGCAAGAGCAGGCGCATCGCCGAGTTGTTCACGATCGTGCGGCCTTGCTGCGAGGCGATGAAGTCCTCGACGTCCTGGGTAATAATCGTCAGGCCCAGGAAGTACTTGCGGGCCCGCTTGGCGAGTGAGTACAGGAAGTCGCTCGAGTCCTTGTAGCGCATCAGGATCCAGGCCTCGTCGATGATGACGAAGCGCTTGCGCATCTGGTAGCGCGCTTGGTTCCAAATGAAGGTCAGGAGTAGGAACATCCCGATCGGGCGGAGCTGGTCTTCCAGGTCGCGGATCGAGAACACGACGAAGCCGTTATTGAGGTTGATATTCGTCGGCTGGTTGAAGAGGCCGGCGAAGGTGCCCTCGGTGAACTTCGACAGCCGGCGGACCAGGTTTTCGGCGCCGGTCATGTTCGTCAGGATGCCTTGCAGGTCGCGCATCAAGGGCGGCTCGTTCGTGTGGCTCGCCTGGTCGGCTGTGATGTCCTTCAAGGCGTAGGTTTCGTACACCGCCCGGTCGAGCAAGGCGTCTTCCTCGGGCGTCAGGCCGCCGACCATGATCCCGACCAGGTTCTTGATGCTCACGACCGCCGAGCGGAGGATGTCCTCGCCCTTCTCGTCGGCCGCGGCTTTGGGCAGGTCGAACGGGTTGACGCGCTCGGGCGAGTTGAGTGACAGCGACAGGTAGGTGCCGCCGACCGCACCGGCCAGGCGTTCGTACTCGTTCTCGGGGTCAATGACGATCACGTCGGTGCCCAGCATCAGGCTGCGGAGCGCCTCGAGCTTGACCGCGAAACTCTTGCCCGCGCCCGAGGTGGCGAAGACGACCGCGTTGGCGTTCTCCAGGCTTTCGAACCGGTCGAACAGGATGAGCGAGGAGTTGTGCAGGTTGACCCCGTAGAGGATGCCGTCGTTGCTCGTAAGGGTCGAGCTCACGAACGGGAAGGATGTCGAGAGGGCGGCGGTGTCGAGATTGCGGTTGACCAGGAGCTCGTCGTTGTTGAGCGGCAGCGCCGAGGTGAACCCCTGCTCCTGCTGCATGAGCGCCTGTTTGGTGTAGATGAGCAGGCCGCCCAAGAGCGCTTCGAGCTGCTTCACGATCGTCTCGAGCTCCTCGAGCGTCTTCGCGTACACCGTAAAGTAGAGGCCGGACTGGAACAGCCGGTCCTCGCCGCGGGCGAGGGCGTCGCGCAATCCCTCGATGTCCTCGATCGCGGTCTGGAGCTGCGGGTCGCGGACCTGCCCCTTCTCCTGCTCGATTGTCTCGGTCGATTCGAGCTGGGTGATCTTGCGGCGGAGGTCGTTCATCACATCCGAGCTGGCGAGCGGGTAGATGAACATCGAGACGTCGGCCTGGATGTCCAAGTTGATGATGCGCGACAGCCAGTTGGTGTTGAGGTACCTGGCGTACGAGAAGACGAACAGCGTCTTGGCGTACAGGTTTTCCAGTTGCACGAACTGTGGGGTGACGCCGAATGCCGAGGGCGCGATGTAGTCGAGGACGTTGACCAAGCCGCGGTCGTAGACCGCCTGCTCGGTGGCGACCTGCTTGCGTTTCTCGAAGAAACCTGGCTGGTGGTCGGTTGTCGGTGCTGACGCTGCGCCGGGGGCAGTATCCGGGCTGCGGCCCGATAGTCCTCGCGCGGACACTGTCCCCGTCTCCGCTGCCGAGGGTGGTGCCGGCTCGTCCTTCTTCCCGAAAAACGGCAACTTAACCATGGGCGGCCTCCGTTCCTGACGCTTGGTCGCCTGGAGTGGCTGGCGCCCCCTGCTCGTTGTGCAGGTAGTGGCTCGACAACTGCTCGATGCCGGTCAGACGCTCCTTGACTGCTTCTTCGGGATTGTACGTGGCGTAGAAGAGCTCAATCAGCTGCTGCGTGGTCAGCTGGGCCGACTTGACGCCGAACCCGCCCAAGCCCGAGGCGATCAGATTGATGCGTTCGTTGAGTTCGACGGTATAGTCAGCAAACTCCTTGTCGGTCATGGTCAGCGTCACTTGCTTGGTCGGATTGAACAGCTTGTCGAAGAAGCCGCGGGATTTGAGCCCCACCGGGTCGAACGACACCACGACGTAGAAGCGCTTGTCCATGATGTTCGCCACCGAAATGAGCCGTTCCATGAACTCCACGTAGCTGCTCGTCTGGGCGCGGATCTGCTCGTTCGTTTCCTGCTCCGAGCGCTGCCGGAGCCGTACCAGGTAGTCGGTGAGGTCAAGCTTGCGCGACTGCATAATGATCTGCAGCGGGAAGTTGAGCGAGTTCAAGAACCCTTGGTAGCGCAGGACGATGTCTTCCTGTTCCTGTGGCGACTTCAAGGCGAAGTTGAGCGAGCTCGCCAGCAACACGGCCCGCAACCCGCCGTTTTTGAGTACCACCACCCCATCCTTGATCGCCGCGATGTCCAGGTAGGCCTGGGTGCTCTTCTTGGTGTGCTTGGGCGCTGGCGGCCGTTGCGTTTTAGGCGGTGTCGGGGTGGCCATTACGAGTGCCCCCATGACTGGTCAACTGCGGGTGGCTGCGAGGCTGG
>JAYRIO010000074.1:0-4419 GCA_041906745.1 Patescibacteria group bacterium | reverse complement strand
GTTCACGCCGCGACAGCATGATCTCGGCGGTCGCGAGCGGGGTAAAGACCAGTTCGCTCGGTTGGATACCGGCTTGGTTGACGGCCCGGACCAAGTTTTTGACGGCCGGCGAGGCGCAGCTCACGACGTGCGCGTCAACCTCAAGCCGGATACCGGTCATGCCGACGGGGTCGACGATGCCGCCCTCGGCGTCGACCGTGAAGGCCTTCGGCAAGACATGGATGATCTCGCGGTTGGCCGGCATGGCCACGGCGCGGGCCGCTTCGAGCACGCGGTCCACGTCCTGCTGGGTGATCTCGCCGTCGGGCCGCGAGACCGCGATCACTCCCTTGGAGCTGGTGGTTTCGACATGGGCGCCGCCCAGGCCGATCACGGCGGTTTTGAGTGGCTGCTGCGCCAGTCGCTCGGAATCTTCGAGGACCGCTGAAATCGCCGAAACCGTTTCGCCAATGTCCACGACCTGGCCGCGGCGGGTGCCGCTGTTGGTCACCTTGCACATGCCGACGATCTCAAGGCCCGTGTCCCCGATCCTGCCGACCGTCGCCGCTACCTTGGTTGTCCCGACATCAAGACCGAGGATGACCTCGTTGCTCGCCATTCGCTCCCCTCGTCTACGCGGCCGTACTGTGAGCCAGTATAGCCGCAGTTTGTCCGGGGTGGCAAGGATGGTACGATGGGCGCACAACGGAGGGAATGATGTCGAAAAAGCATAACGGTCTGGTCGCCGAGCTCTGGGAATCGCTCTACGGCGCCGTCACGCCTGGTCGCACGGAACGGATCGAGCGGGCCCACGAGCTCTACCATAGCTTCAAGGCCAAGATGCAGGCGCGGCGCACCGCTGTCGACGTGATTGCCGACAAGGTGAGCGAGGTCGCCGGGTCGTTCGATTTCGTGTTCTTCCATATCTGCTGGTTTGCTATCTGGATTCTCGTCAACACCGGCGTCGTGCCGATCGTGCCGCCGTTCGACCCCTTCCCGTTCGGCCTCATGACGATGGTGGTCTCGCTCGAGGCAATTTTCCTGTCGATCTTCGTGCTCATCAGCCAGAACCGGGCCGGTGCGGTCGCCGACATCCGCGAAGAGGTGAACTTCCAAATCACCGTCCAGGCCGAGCAGGAAATCACCAAGCTCCTCAAGCTCGTGAAGGAAATCCACGAACACCAAGGTTTGGCACTCAAGAAGGATGCCGAGCTTGAGCGGATGGTGCAGCGGTTGAACCCCGAGCAGC
This sequence comes from Patescibacteria group bacterium, assembly GCA_041906745.1. GTDB lineage: Bacteria > Patescibacteriota > UBA1384 > JACPKC01 > JACPKC01 > JBBUCD01. The sequence goes on along the minus strand of JAYRIO010000074.1, from coordinate 3,191 downwards.
TCGAGCAGGAAATCGAACAAGAGCTGGCCGGTACGGAACGGTCGGCCAAACCGGCTCCGAAGCGGCCGAAGAAAGCCTAGCTACTGCGTGAGCAGGATCCAGAGCGACGACACGCCGACGACGGTCATCACGGCGGTGATCGCCCAGCCGACCAGGGTGGTGAGTCGCTGGTTCGTCCACTCGCCCATCACCTTGCGGTTCGACGACAACAAGACGATGAAGATCAGGATGATCGGCGCAATGGCGCCGTTGGCTACCGACGAGTAGACCAGCGCCTTGATCGGGTCCAGGCCGGTGAAGTTCATGGCCAGGCCAATGAGCATCGAAATAATCAGGATCCCGTAGAAGGCCGAGGCCTCGTGGAGTTTGCGGTACAGGCCGTGCTTCCAGCCGAACGTTTCCGACAGCGCGTACGCGGCCGAGCCGGCCAGCACTGGGATCGCGAGTAAGCCGGTGCCCACCATGCCCAGGGTAAAGAGCAGGAAGGCGCCGTCGCCTGCAAGCGGCCGGAGCGCCTGGGCGGCCTCGGCCGCGGTGGTGATGGTGCGGATGCCGTGGCTGTAGAGCGTCGCCGAGGTGACGGCGATAATAAAGAACATGACCACGTTCGACAGGAACATGCCCGACCAGACGTCGATCCGCATCCGTTTCACTTGCTCGGGGGTGGTCAGCGCCTGCCGCGACTTGATCGTGGTGTTGCCGTCCAGGATTTGGTCTTCGACTTCCTGCGAGGTTTGCCAGAAGAATAAGTACGGCGAGATGGTGGTGCCGAGAATGGCGCAGATGAGCAGGATCTGGTCCTTGCCCAAGGCCAGGTGCGGGATGAGGCCGTCGGCCGCCAACTGCCGCCAATCAAGGTGCGGGATGAAGAACGCGGTTACGACGTACGACAAGAGTACCAAGGCCAGGTACTTCAGGTACTCGGCGTACTTCTCGTAGGTCGAAAAGATCTGCAGCCCAAGGCTCAAGACGACGAAGCAGAGCACGATGAACCCGAAATCAAGCTGCGGGTAGAGCAGCTGCACGCCCTTGGCCATGGCACCCAGGTCGGCGCCCAAGTTGAAGGTGTTGGCCAAAAAGAGCAGGAGCGTCGTGCAAATCAGTGCCCAGCGCGGGAAGTACCTGCGGATGTTGGCGGCCAAGCCCTGCCCGGTGACTATGCCGATACGGGCGCACATTTCCTCGACCGAGGCCATGAGTGGGAAGGTGAAGGCGGCCAACCACAGGAATCCGTTGCCAAACTGCGCCCCGGTTTGTGAGTACGTCGCGATCCCGGACGGATCGTCATCGGCGGCGCCGGTGGTAAGGCCGGGGCCGAGCATCCGCCAGAACGAGGCCGCCCGCTTGACCGGTTCGGTTGCCTGGATCGTCTCGGTCACCGTGGTCGTGACCGCGATCGTTTTTTCAAGCGCGACAGCCGGCGTGCTCACAAGTACTTCAAGCGTTTCGCTCGAAGTCGACACGGGTTTCTTCGCGACGCGCTTCCTCGTGGCCATGAACCCTCCTTGATATCGGTAGCGCTATTGTACCAAGGGTGGTTCGCCAAGCCAGGTGCCGTCGTCGTCGTGGTCGTGGCCCAAGAGATGGCGCAGGCCGTGGCTCGCCAGGCCAACGAGTTCGGCCTCGAGCGTATCACCGAACCGGCCGACCTGCCGTTCGGCCTGCGGCAGCGAGATGACGATCGTGCCAAGCGACAGCTGGCCGTTGGCAGCCGGGATGACGTGGCCGGCCTGGGTATCGATGGCGGTTGGCAGCGATAAAACGTCGGTCGTGGCGTCGACGCCGCGGTGGTCGCGGTTGAGCGCTTGCATGCGGCCGTCGCCCGTTACCAGCACCTCGACGGTCGCGGCCGTGAGCGTCGGTGGCCGGAAGGTGACGAAGGCGGACTCCAGTGCGTCGTGCACCAAAACAGCCGCTATGGGGAGCGGCTGTTCTTCAATAAGATCGACGGTCAGCAGGGGCTTAGGCACCGAGCCGTTCCTTGACAAGTCGTGAGACGAGCGAGCCGTCGGCTTTGCCGCGGGTCTTGGGCATGAGCGCGCCCATCACCTTGCCCATGTCGGCGGCGCTGCTGGCGCCGATGGCGGCAATCGCCTCGTCTACGAGCTTCGCAACCTCGTCCTCGCCCATCTGCTCGGGCAGGTAGCCGGCCAAGATCGTCGCCTCGGCCGCTTCTTTGTCGGCCAGCTCGGCGCGGTTGCCGGCCCGGAACTCGCCCTCGGCGTCACGCCGTTGCTTCAGCTCCTTAGTCAGTACGGCGGTCGCCTCGTCGTCAGTGAGCTCGTGGCCCAGTTCGATCTGCTTGTTCTTGAGGGCGGTCTTGGCCATGCGGAGCACCGACAGTTTGTCGGACTCCCCCGCTTTCATGGCGGCCAGGATATCGCCCTCGATCGTCGTTACCAAAGACATGGATACCTCTTAGTACCCGCGGCGGGTGCGCTTCTGCGCGGCCTTGCGGCGGGCGGACTGGCGGATGATGGTGCGGGACAACCGCTTTTGGCGGTACCGGCGGCGCTTCACCTCGGACAGGATCCGGCTCTGCTGGACCTCGCGGAAGAACCGACGAAGCACCACATCAAACGATGCGGTTCGCGGTCGCGCGTCACGGTCCCGGTTGTCTCGGACGTCTTGGAATTCAGGATTCAAAATGCATTCACCTCGCCCTCTGGCGGCATACCGCAAGCGGCTGCCGTAGTGGCGGGATCATACCATGTGGCCCAGGGGCTGTCCACCAAGAAGGTGCAGGTGGATGTGGTCCACGACCTGCCCGCCGTGCTTACGGGTATTGAGGACTAGGCGGTAGCCGTCGTCGGCAATCTTGCGTTCCTCGGCCAGCTGTTTGGCGATACGAACCATGTGGCCCACCAGCTGCTCGTCCCCGTCTGCGAGCGTGGCCACCGATTCGATGTGCTTCTTCGGCACGATCAGGATGTGCACCGGCGCTTTCGGGGCGATGTCGTCGAACGCCACTACCGCGTCGTCTTGGTAGCGCAGCGTCCCCTTCTCCCCGGCTGCAATCGAGCAAAACAAGCAGTTGTCCATGCAAAAATTGTAGCACGTGGGACTGCGAAGGCAAGAAAAAGCCAGCCGGTAAGGGCTGGCGGAATGACTGCTGGTTGTTGGTTGCGCCCTACACGTTCGTGCAGAGCTTGTAGTTGAGGAATAACTCGCACCAGGCTTCGAACAGTTCG
>JAYRIO010000073.1:0-2073 GCA_041906745.1 Patescibacteria group bacterium | reverse complement strand
TTTCGCAGCCGCGTTTGATTTGACGGGGGCGTGGCGCTGATGGCAGGCCGATTGATGTGCTTTCCGCTGATTCGGCGCGATGCGATTGATGGCGGCTCGCATCGGATTCGCGTTGCGGTGACCGACGCTGCAAGTAACCCCGTTAAGCGTCGCGTCCATCTCTTTGATATCGCATCGTCGCGACTGATCCGAGAAACATGGACAAACACATCCGGCAGCGCGTCGTTTGACCGCATCGCTTATCGATATCAAGGCTATACCGTGGCGCTTTACAATAATGTCACCGACGCCGGCGCGCCAGAATATCCGGCGATTGCGGATTTTGTGACACCGGAGGCCATGCCGTGAGCGATGTTATCCGATTCACTACGGCACGCCGCACATTGCGCGGATCGTTGCACGCGGGCTGGCTAGACGGCGGAGAACTACATGCTTATACCGCTCCGGTCCCGACTGATGGAGATACCGCGCTCACCACGCAAACCCTGCTCGCGGTTTATGATCTGCCGTCACCGGCCGGTACAGTGACTAATGGCGTTTTTACCGCCGCCGCGATAGCGCCGGCAACGAATTTAGCTGATGGCACGGTCGCATTTGTCCGGGCCTTCGATTCGTCCGATGTCGAGATTGGCGACTACGATGTGGGGACGGTCGGTAGCGGGGAGGCGGTGGAAGTGGACAATCTCAGCTTCGTCGCTGGCTCGCTCAGCACAATTACTTCGTTTACTGTCACCGAGGGCTAAGTCGTGGCGGACTATGTGCCGCCAGTGGGGCTGGTTACATTTCAGCTCGAAAGCGGCTATTCGCCGCCCGTTGGCCTGGTTTCGTTTGGGTTAGGCGGCGCGAGCAATGACCGCACGCTGTCGATTGCCGCTCGCACAGGTGGTACTCATGCGGCGCTCCACATCCGTGGCACATCTCGCGGTGCGATTGCGGCTCGCACCGGCGGAGCGCGGGCTCACGCAGCCGTAGCCTACGATCCGAATTTGCTGTCGGCCGTCCATGCCGTCACATCCGACTCGTGGGGCGACGCACCGCTCAAGGTCAGCAGCGCTACCGCGATGTGGCGCGAAGTACCGCGACTACTAAGGAGTACGGTAGCCAGCCTCGACGCAGCCGATTTGCGGATCGGCGCGGCGGCGGAACGGTGGCGACAATCACCGCTACTGACCGGCTTCGGATTGGGTCGCTGGCAAGAGTCGGTTTTGCGGGTCAGTGACGCGGCCGAGGTGTGGCGGAACGCGCCGCGCCTAACTCGCTCAGCAGCGGATCGCTGGCATGACCTGGAGCGCCAAACGCACGTCGCGGCCGGCGTGTGGGTCATGACCTTGCCGCGACTTGCGCTCTCGCGTCGCGATGGCTGGCAACAGGCGACGCCGCAATCCACCACGATCATCGATGTCTTCAGCGATGCCCGGCTACTGGTTAGGGGATGGGTGGATCGGTGGCGGCAGTTGGGCTACCCGACCAACGCTCGCAATCCAGGCCCGCCGATTCCCGTTCCGCAAACCGGCTATGTGCCGCCGGTGGGGCTGGTTCGGTTTGATCTACGCTGTCCGACTCCGACGCCGCCGGTCGGATTGGTGACCTTTCGGCTTTCTCCGACGCCATGCCCCGCGATTCCGCTTTTCTCCATCCCTATCCTGGAAACTTATCGCGTGCTCAATTCCTGCTCTCTTGTGCGGCTGCCGGATCGGACGCCGCTGCCGGTTACGTCGCTCTCGATTGAGACCGATGTCGATTCGTGGTGCTGGTCGCTGACTGCGACCTTGGTCGGTCCGGCAGGTTGGGATTTGCTGGCTCCGCAAGCGCCGGGGTTCCTTCCGGTCGAGGTTGAGGCGATGATCAACGGTTGGACCTGGCAGTTTTTGTTGGACGAACCCAACCTGAGTCGTGCCTTTAACAGTCGTAGCCTATCGCTCAAAGGCCGCTCGCGATCCGCCTGGTTGACTGAACCATTTCTGAGAGCAACCAGCGGCGTCGAATCCAACCCCCGCACTGCACAGCAACTGGCGGAACAGGCGCTGGATAATCTCGGCTGCACGCTGGATTGGCAGTTACCGGTTGATTGGC
>JAYRIO010000072.1:0-3033 GCA_041906745.1 Patescibacteria group bacterium | reverse complement strand
TCGACCCATTCGTCCGCCGTCGAGGCATGCGACCCGGCCCAATCGACCTCGCTCACGACTACGGCCGGCGGGATGTCGTCGGCAGCCGACGGGGCCGGCGGAGCAAGCAGCGCTGCCAGCAGCCCGAGCACCAGCACCCCGCTACGACAGTCCGTCGATCGAGACATGTTCCCCCTCCACTAATTCACCCTCTTGCATCCGTTCCGCGCCGTGCCGCGGCGGCAAGCGGTTGGGCGGCTGCGGTGCCGATGCCGGGCTCGCCAGTCCGACTTGCTCTTCGACCCGCTCTTTCGCTTCCATCGCCTGGCTCAGCAAGTCCGACTGCAGCTGCTGGTGGCGATACCCGCGCGGCGGCGCGATGCTCGGCATATTCTGCTCGATCGCGGCCTGGATAACGCTTGGGGAAGGCTCAGCCAACTCCATGACTGGCACGTGCGACACGCCGGACTGCTGCTGTTGCTGTTGCAGCCCCTCCTTCGCTCGGAGACGGTCGTGACACATCAGGATCGTATTCGCGACCACATGCGGCTTGGCAATGTTACGGATCTCAAAATCCGGTGCGCCGCCCGCCGTCTCGACCACGACGGTACCGAACTGGAAGATGCTCTGCAGGTACCCGTGCATCTGCGCCGATACGTCCTGGACGCGGGCCAGGCTCAGCTCCGAGACCCGGCGGTTGAACAGGCCGATCTGGCGGATATGCACCAGGCGGTCGGTCGTAATGATCGCCACGTCAAGGTACTGCTCGATCCAGGCGGTAAAGAAAATGGCGTTCAACAGCAGCAGGTAACTGCTGACGCCGAGCGCGTAGTACACCAAGTTGAGACCGGTGGGCAGGCCCAGGACGAACGCCGCCACCGCCAACCCGACGACCGGGATACAGAGCAAGACGCTGATAAGCACCAGCCACACCGTGAACGGCATCCAGTGGCGCCGGATAAAGATCAGGATCTCTTCGTGCTCGGCTTGGCCCGGAAAGAGCTGTTTCGGACGGTACGGATGCTGCTCGTCGGCCATCACCGACTCCCCAGTCCGACCAACGCGACCGCGGACGTGGCCAGCAGGATCGCCAATGTCAGGACGCCGTAGACGCGGAACATCCGCTGCGACATGTCGCTCGAGTACCCGAACTCGCTGAGATGATGGAACGCGTACAGGGAGTAGAGCGCGTAGGCCAGGAGCACCAGGCCGTAGACACCTCCCGCGACCGCGATCCACGCCATCAGCCGGCCTCTCCTGCCTGTACCAATCGGACTGCCGCGGGTGTCGCCATGCGCCCACGCGGGGTGCGGGTCAAAAAGCCTTCGCGGATCAGGAACGGTTCGTACACGTCTTCGATCGTGTCCGCGTCCTCGCCCAACGCCGCCGACAGGGTCGACAGGCCAACCGGCCCGGCATCGAACTGCCGGACGATAAGCTCCAAAAGCCGGCGGTCGAGCCGGTCCAAGCCGAAGCCGTCGATATTGAGCGCTGCCAAGGCCGACGAGGCCAGCTCGGCCGTGATCGCGGCGTGGCCGTGGACCTGGGCGAAATCGCGGACCCGGCGCAGCAACCGGTTGGCGATCCGCGGCGTCCGGCGGCACCGGCGGGCGACGGCGGCGGCACCGGCGGCATCGATCCGGATGCCCAACCGGGCCGCGCTCGCCTCGACGAGACGGGCCAGGTCCTCGGGTTCGTAGAAATCCAAGTGGAAGTGGGCGCCGAACCGGTCGCGGAGCGGCGCGGACAGCTGGCCGATCCGGGTCGTCGCACCCACTAAGGTGAACCGCGGCAGATCCAGGCGCATCGTCTTGGCGGCGACACCTTTGCCGAGCACAAGGTCGAGCGCGAAGTCCTCCATGGCGGTGTACAGCATTTCCTCGACCGGGCGTTGCAGGCGGTGGATCTCGTCGATAAACAACAGCTCGCCTTCTTGGAGCGAGCTCAGGATCGACGCGATGTCGCCCGTCCGCTCGAGCGCCGGGCCCGAGGTAATCCGGATCGGTGCCGCCAGCTCGGTCGCCACGACGTGGGCCAAGCTGGTTTTACCGAGACCGGGCGGCCCGTAGAGCAACAGATGCTCGGGCGGCTGGCCTCGCTGCTTGGCTGCCTCGATAACCAGGGACAGGTTGCGCTTCGTCTGCTCTTGGCCGATGAACTCGGCAAAACCGCGCGGCCGGAGCGCGACGTCCTCCTGCTGTTCTTCCGGACGGGCAGCCGGCTGGGTCAATACCGTGAACTCGGTTTCAGGCATCGACTCGTTCATGGGCCGAGTATATACCTGGCGCGCCGCAAGAGGTAGCCCTTACGGCAGGTAGCTTAACGGGTTGACGCGGGCCGAGTAATCCCAGATTTCGAAGTGCAGGTGCGGCCCAGTCGCCCACCCCGTCATACCCATGTACCCAATAACTTGGCCGCGGCTTACCTGCTGCCCCTCGGACACGGCGAAACTCTGCAAGTGGCCGTACAGGGTGCTCCAGCGGGCGTTGTGGCCGATCACGATGTACTGGCCGTACGCGTAATAGTTCCCGTTGATTAGCATCCGTTTTTCAGCGGTGACCGTGCCGGCAGCCGCGGCGTAGATCGGCGTCCCGGCCGCGTTCACCAGATCCAGGCCACCGTGGCCACCGTTCGGCTGGAACGGCGTCGAACCGCCGAAGTAGGTGCTGATGTAGCGGTAGTTGGTCGGCCACTGGAACCCGACCGGCGACACGCCCCGGTCCTTCGCTTGGACGGTGCCGGGACCCGACCCCTTCGACAGTCTGGCGCGCAACGAGGACAGCTCGGATTCCACCTGCGCGTTCAGCTTCTTGGCTTGGTCGACCTCGGCTTGTAACTGCTTCTGCTGCTGCACGGTTTGGCTGAGCAGGGCGTCCTTGTGCGCTTTCTCGTCGCTGAGGCCGGCCTGGTACGCCTCTTGCTGCGCCTTGAGACCGGTGAGCTCGCCTTTCTTCGATTCCAAGTCGTGCTGGTCCTGTTCGAGCTTGGTCTTGAGCGTCGCGATCTGCCCGATCGTGGCGTCGATATGCTCCTCGAGCACGGACAGGTACTGGT
>JAYRIO010000071.1:0-9109 GCA_041906745.1 Patescibacteria group bacterium | reverse complement strand
GTCGACCCCGTTTTCGGGATTGGTCTGTTCCAACGTCGAGATAATGCGCCCGAGCGTGTCCTTTTCGCCGACGACCTTGCCCGCGGTACCCTTGAGGTCGTTGTCGTAGTACCCCTCGATGCCGTAGCTGCCGACATTTTCCCGGTTCACGAATCCCAGCACTTGGGCAGCCAGCTGGTTTTCGGGGTACACCCGCTGGTTGTGCTTTTCAATGAGCAGGCCGGCAAAACCTTGGGCGACGAGCGCGTCCCGCTGGTCCTTCGTGGCGCCTCGGACAAGGGGTGGCAGGTAGAGCTTGTCCGTCGACACCTTGGCAAGCACGTCCTGCTCATCAAGCCCGAACAGCGTGGCCAGCGTATGGGCTGCGCCAGCCTTGTCCTTCACATTCTTGGGGACGACCGAGATGTCGAACCGCTCCTCGGTCGAGGCCAGCGGGACGACGCTCCCCAGCTCGGCGTCCTGGGCCAGGATCGAACCGCGCTTGCTCGGCAGTTCCTTGGACACCTCGTACTGCGATTCCGCGCGCGCAGCGTAGAGCGGATGCTCGATGACGCTTTTCTGGAACATGCGCCACACGATCACGCCGCTAATCCCCAGTGCCACGAAGGCGAGCGCCTTCAGGCGCTCAGTTGGATCGGGCTCGTGGCTGCGGGACGCCATCCGGCTACTCGACCGTCTTCAGGTCCTTGGCCGACTCGAAGTCGGTGTTCAGGCTGTCGCCAAGTCCCTGCTGGATGGAACCGAGCGTCTGCAGGCGCTGCGCCTCGAGCTGCATACGCTGGACGTCGTCGGCCAGCTCCTGGCGCTGCTCGCCCAGCGACTGAACCTCGTACGAGGTAGTCGCGCTCTGGGTCGTCTGGGCAAGGTAAAACAGCAGCAGGCTGGCGAGCGAGGCGACGGTGAGGATGCGCAGGCTGACCGGCCCGACCGTGACCAGCTGCGGCACGGTATGCTTGCGCGCGCCGTCGGCGTGATGTTTTTCCATGGTCAGCGGGATCGAGGTGGCCATACGCGGTTACTCCTCTCTTGACGGTTCGGATGGTTGTTTGTGGATGAAACGGAGGGTGGCACTGCGGGCGCGCGGATTGGTCGCAAGCTCCTGCTCGAACGGAAAGACGCGCGTCGGTTTCGTTGCTCCAGGCAGCTCACGGAAGAGCTGTTTCACGATGCGGTGTTCACCGCTGTGGAAACTGATGACGGCGAGCGTGCCGCCGGGCCGCAGCAGCTGCCACGCCGCCCGCAGGCCATCCTCGATCGCGCCGTACTCGTCGTTGACAAGGATGCGAAGCGCTTGGAACACCGGTGCCAGCAGGCTCGGGCTGTCGCTGCCCGTCGCCGCCGCAAGCTGCTTCGTCGTCCGGACTGCCGCCTGCGACCGGGCGGCGGCGAGCTGGGCCGCGACGGTGCGCCACTGCCGGACACCGCCAAGTTCGCGGAGCGCCGTGCCAAGTTCTGCCTCGGACGCGTGCGCCACGATCTCGGCGGCCGGCTGGCCGGCGTACCGACGGACCACTGCCCGGACCGCGTCGTCGCGGGTCCACGTCGGCTCGCGGCTCACGCCGACCGACGGCGTCACCCGCATGTCGAGCGGCGCATCGACCTGGAAGCTCAGCCCTTGGTAGCCCTCGTCGAGCTGCCAGGATGCCAAGCCGAGGTCGAAGTACGCGGCGTCGACGGATCCGAATCCGGCGTCTGTGGCGAGCGCCATGGCGTCGCGGAAATCGCCGCGGACCACCGTTGCCCGGCCACCGAAGCCAGCGAGCGCGAGTCGTGCGCGTCGCACGCCCTCGTCCGTCCGCTCGATCCCGAGCAGCCGGCCGTCAGGCGCGGTCCTTGCCAGTACGGCAGCCGCATGGCCGCCGAGGCCGACCGTTGCGTCCAGCACCGATGCCCCCGGTGCAAGCCGCAAACAGGCCACGAGTTCTTCGAGCAATACTGGGATGTGTGTCCCGATCATCAAATCTCCTGGAGACGTCGCTCCTGCACTCCCCTCGGGTGCGGGAGCGACGTGGTGCCCCTCCTGTAAAAGTCCCCTGGATAGCCGCCTCCGCGGCCCTGGTCTTGAGGAAGACGAGGCGATTGAGTCGCTGACTCCCTCGCCGATCGGCCTCAAATCGCCAACCCTCCCAAGTCGTCAGCCGGATTGCCGTCGGCCGACTGCTCGGTCCACCGCGCGTCGCTCCAGAGCTCGATGCGGTTGAACACGCCCGCGACGACGACACCGCCCGTGATCCCGGCATACTCCCGAAGGTATGCGGGCAGCAGTACCCGGCCCTGCTTGTCGAACTCCACCTCGGCCGCGCCAGCCAAGAAGAACCGCGCGAACCGCCGCGCCTTGGGATCGGACATCGGCAGGTCGGCGATCTTCGCCGCCAGCTTGTCCCATTCCTCGCGCGTGTACACCGTGAGGCAGGCATCGACGCCACGGGTCACGACGGCGCCACGCTCAAGCTCGCTCCGCATCCGGAACGGGATTGCCAGGCGCCCTTTGCTGTCCACGTTGTGCCGATACTCGCCGACGAACATGTCTCTTCGTACCCTTCTCCACAGCTTGCTGTGATTTTCCCCACTTTTTTCCACAAATCACCACTTACGTTGAAATCACTCTATAGTCCTCCTGGTCGCCGATCAAGTGGATAACGCCCGTCGCCGGCCAGCGGCGCCGGGCCACACCAAGAAAAACACCAGACCGTGGAGCCTGGTGGGGAATATCTGCTTGGTTGTGGGGCGCTACGCGGCCGGCTTGAGCGGCCAGTAGACCTCAGTTTGCCACGTCGACGTGTCGGGATCGGACGTCGGATCGGTCACGTACGCCTCCCAGGGCGCGCCTGCCGGTACGCGGCCTTGGTCCTTGATCCACCGTTCGATCGAGGCGTGCACCTGGTCGAGCTGGTCGTACGGGCCGACGTGCAAGGTCATCGCGGCCTCGCCGCCCGGCAAGGTCAGCGACTCGACGCCGCCGGACAGGCGGAACTCGCCGTCCACCGGGAACCCCGCCTCGAGCGACACCGTGTCATCGGACACGGTCAGGTACCGGGCGAACGCCGGGCCGGCCGGAGAGGCCTCTGCTTTCACAAGCGCCTGGCTGACAGTATCGAGCGCCTCGCCCAACAGCTTCGCGATGTCCGACACCGGTCCTTGCCGCCTCGCGACCGCCGCCTGCTGCGGCTTTACCGTCGTCACATGGATATCGTCCATTACCCCCCCTCGTTTTTCCCTAGTCTGTGCCGGATATATGAATTGCAAATGAACTATCAGGAACAGCGTAGCATATGGCGCCTACGCAGCCCGCAGGTAGCGGCTCCGGTCCACCGTCGGCAGCTTTTCGATCGCGTAACGGAGCATGGTGCGCGGCATCGTCGCGGCGTGCGTATCAAGGAAGTGGCGCAAAACGGCCTCGTCCTTCTTCCCCACCTCGCGGAGCATCCAGCCGACCGCTTTGTGCATGAGGTCGTGGTCGTCGTGGAGCAACTGCTCGGCCAGTGCCAACGTATCGTCAAACTCTCCTTCGCGGATGAAGTAGGCGGTGGCCAGGATCGCCACCCGTCGCTCCCACAGGATCTTCGAAGCCGCTAATTTCTTCAGTACGGCCAGCCGATTCTTCTTGGCAAGCAAATGCCCGCCCACGATCTGCGGCGCCGAGCTGTCAACGATGTCCCAGTTATTGATGCCCTTGAGATGATTGAGGTAGAACGCCGCGAGCTCGGCCTGCCGCCTGGGATCCTTCTTCGCCCGCTGGTATTGCCGAACGAGGATGAGCGCTGCGGTCAGGCGGTGTTCGTGGATCGGGCTGGCAAGCAACGTTTCGATCTCCATGAGCGGCAACGTGTCGAAATGGCGGAGAACGATCCGCTGCTGCGGCACGCTCACGCCCACAAACTGGTCGCCCTCGCCGTACTGGCCCTTGCCCGTCTTGAAAAACCAGGCCGAGGCCTTCGCCCGTTCCGGTGTCGCCACTGCCGCCAACGCCTGCTTGACCGCGGCGGCAGTCTGCGGCGCCGTCACAACCTACGCCTTGAGTGCGGCCGCCAGCGTGGCTGGCAGCTCGGCAATCGACACCCGTTCTTGCTCAAGCGTATCGCGGTGGCGGAGTGTGACGGTCTTGTCGGCCTGCGAATCGAAGTCGACCGTGATACACCACGGTGTGCCGATCTCGTCTTGGCGGCGGTAGCGCCGGCCGATCGAACCCGACTCGTCGTACTGCACGTAGCCGATCCCTGCGTCGCGAAGCGAGGCGACGATCTCTTTGGCGATCTGCGGCAGCTGCTCTTTTTTGACAAGCGGAAAGACAGCGGCGGTCACGGGCGCGATCCGAGGATGGAGCTTCAGAACGGATTCCCCCGCCTCGCGGCCGTCCGTACCGTCGGACACGTGGAAGGCGTCCACCAATAGCATGAGCAGCGCTCGGTCCAATCCCAGCGCCGGCTCGATCACGTACGGCACGAACTTCTCTTTCGTTTCCTCGTCGAACCAGCTCAGGTCCTTGCCGGAATGTTCCATGTGCTGTTTCAAATCGAAATCGGTCCGGTTGGCGCAGCCCCAGACCTCGCCCCAGCCGAACGGGAACTCGTACTCCAAATCGACGGTTCGCTTCGAGTAGTGCGAGAGTTTTTCTTTGGGATGCTCGTACAGGCGCATCCGGTCTTTGTTGACGCCGAGCGCCTCAAAGAACGCCGGCATCGCATTCTTCCATTCCTCGAAGATCTGCTCGTCGGTGCCGGGTTTGACGAAGTACTCCATCTCGGCCTGCTCGAGCTCACGGAGGCGGAAGATAAAGTTGCCGACCGTGATCTCGTTGCGGAACGCCTTGCCGATCTGGGCGATACCGAACGGCGGCTTGAGGCGCAGCGCCTCGGCCACGAGCTTGAAGTTCACAAACATGCCTTGGGCGGTTTCCGGCCGCAGGTAGACCAGGTTCGAGCTCTCTTCGACCGGGCCAGCAGTCGTCTTGAACATGAGGTTGAACTGTTTCGCCTCGGTCAGCTGGTGCTCGTGGCCCTTGCCCTTGGGAATCTCGTGGTCGGCACGGAACCGCTCGTGGCACACCGTGCACTCGACCAGCGGATCAGAAAAACCGGTCTCGTGGCCCGATGCAACCAGCACCTCGCGTTTGGTAAGGATCGCCGCCTCGAGCGGGACGATGTTCGGCTGACTGAGCACGAACCGCTGCAGCCACGCGCGGCGGATATTCTGTTTCATGAGACTGCCGAGCGGGCCGTAATCCCAGACCGCCGCCAAGCCGCCGTAGATCTCGGCCGACGGAAACACGAAGCCGCGCCGCTTGGCGAGCGACACTAGCTGTTCCATGAAGTTCTCGGGGTAATTCATACGGCTAGTCTACACGCGAACCTGTTGGCAAGGCAACGTGCTCGAAGCTGATCGGCGGATCAATAAACCGCACCGGATCCGGGTGGGCAGTGGAATAGAACCTATCCGAACCTGAATTTGATGACTTGACTGCCACCTCAGCCGCCCGCCGAGCGACGCCGTCGGCCCCGTCAAAGATCTGCAAGCTCGGCCACTGGCGCTGGATCGCCGGGATGAGGAACGAGAAGTGGCTGCAGCCAATCACCAGCGCCTCGGCACCCTGGTCGACGAGCGGTTGGAGTTTCATTGCTAAGAGATCGGTCCGATCCAACTCGCCCGCTTCCACCTGCCGCACCAGTTCCGGCGCCCCGACATGCCAGACCGTCTTCCCTGCTGCGTACTGGTCGACCAACGCGCGGTACCGCAGATTATGCACGGTCGAGTTGGTGCCCAGCACGATGATCTTGTCCGCGGCAGCGGCCGCCGGCTTGATCGCCGGCTCCATACCCACGATTGTAAGACTTGGAAATGTAGCCCGGAGTTCGTCGACCGCGTTCACGGTAGCAGTGTTGCACGCTATCACGACTGTCGCTGCGCCGCGATCGAGAAAGAACTGCGCGACCATCTTCATCCGGGCGGCGATCTCGGCCTGGCTGCGTTCGCCGTACGGCGCGTACGCCTGGTCGGCCAGGTAGACGAACGGCGCCCGAGGCAGCAAGGCTTTCAGCTTCTGGTAGACGACCAATCCCCCTACCCCGGAGTCGCAGATCCCGACCATCTCAGCCGCGGCGGCGGATCGTGAGCGTCCGGACAAGCTCGGTCAGCAGAAACCCTGCGAGACCGTAGGCGAAGAGCGCGACGATGGCCGACCATTCAATGAGGTAGCCGCCGATGTGGCCGGTGCGGAAGATCGCCAGGAACGGGCCGACGAGCGGATCGGTAATCCGGTAGAGCAGCGCAACGATCCCCTGCGTGTCGCTGGCGCCGAACAGCTTGAAGACCGCCCGGAACGCCAGGAGGGATTCGACCGTCACCGAGATGACGTAGATGAGCTGGATCATGCAGCGGACGGGACCGGTTCTTGCACCAGTGTAGCAGATGCCGGCAGCGCGAACGGCGACTCAAGCGCGTGACTAAGGAAGGCCGAGGTGACCCGGGCCAGCTCGTGCTGGGTATCGGCTGCGGGCGACAGTCTGGCCGCCAATCCGAGCGGAGCACGCTCGTAGAGCCGCAGGATCTTCAGGGTATCGGCGTGGATTGGGATATGGAACGCCTCGGACCGGAGGCAGTCCGGACAGAGCGCCCCGCCTCGGCTCGGGCAGAGCGCCAGCTGCGCAGGATCAAGCGGGTTGCCGCAGTGGCTGCAGGCCCGGAGCTCGGGCTGGAAACCCGACGCCAGCAGCAGCTGCCACTCCACCTGCCGCAACAGGTGCGGGGTGTCATCGGTCAACGCCGCCAGCGCCTCGGTGAGCAGGACATACAGACGGGGTTGGGCTTCGTGCTCCGGCGCTAGCCGGTCGACCAACCGGGCCAGGTAGCTGGCCTGTTCGACCGTACGCAATGACCCATGCAGGTGGCGGTGCGGCTCGACCATCTCGGCCCCCGACACCACGTACCACGTCCGACCTTCGGCCAACACCCAGTCGACGACATAGAAGAGCTCGGTGTGGCCCGCCAGCTTACTGGTCAGCCGTCGGACGCCCTTGGCGATCGCCGTCAGCTTGCCCAGGCCGGGCGTTAGGACCGTGAGGATCCGGTCCGCCTCGCCGTACGCCCGCCGCCGCAAGATAATGCCCCGCGTCTTCACGCTTGCCATAGGCGTTGAGTGTACCACGGACAACAAAAAACCGGTCAGCCCGAAGGCTGGCCGGCGTTAGGCCGAAAGTTCGTAGTACTGCCGTGACCGCGGCACGGACAAGATGTCCCTGATTTCTTTGCACACGCCCTCCGCGTACGCGACAGCATGCGCGACGTGTGGCCGGATAAGCACCGCGATCGTCGCCTTGCCGTATGCGAGCGGACCGACGTTCAGCGGAATGATCCTAGCCTTGTTCCGGTCTTCCACCAGCTCGATTGCCGTCCTCAAGCAAGAGTACGACGTGTTGAGCGGCAGCCTGATATTCGATGAGAAGCCTACCCAATCCTCAATGCCCAGCCGACGCATGATATTCACCAAGTACATCGATCCGGTGTACCGCCCGTTGATCTCGGTCGGGATCACCAGCCGCTTGCCCTGATGCCGTACGATAATGAAATCGATACCGAAGACGCCGATCCATCCCCGCTTCACCAGCTTGTTCGCGACAAGCTGGTAGATACGGAACATGTCAGGCAGGTCTTCGGGATCGACCTTATGGCTTCCGGCGGGGATGACACTGCCTCGGTACTCGGTCTTGTCATCCGGCTCCATCAGCTGTTCGGTCATGGCGATCAGTTCGGTCTTTCCTTCCGCGGTAATATTGCCGACGATACTCGGGCTTGTCTCGACAGCCTCCCACCACTGCTCCAGAATAACCCGCTTCTTGCCTCGGAATTGCTGGTATGAGGACTTGAGCGACAGTAACCCGAGCGCGAACTGCTGGTCGTTGCCGTCGACCCGCATCTCGCCCAGCTTGCTTTTGCCCGACGCGATATAGGGCGATGGATCCTTAAGCACGACGTTCCGGACGCCCTTGCCTTTGAGATCTCTCGCCGCCCGCTCGATGTCGTTTTGAGACGCACAGATCGCTCCCGGGGAACGTTCGATGTGCAGATCTTTGAACAATTCCCATGCCCCGGCCTTGTCGTTCATCTCTTCGACGAGATTGAGCCGGCTGGCAGCCAGCGTCATGCCTGGCACCGACCGCACCAGCGCAAGCGCCGGCTCGGTCGTAATGAACGGCTGCAACACAAGGTTGCAACGGCCTGCTTCCCAACGGAGCGCATCGATAAACGGTCCGTCGTCGAGCGCCGTCGTGAACTGGCACCTGTCTTCCCGGAATGGAAGCTGTAAGTATTTGTAGGCTCCCAGTCCTTGCGCCTTCAGGTCTTGGACATGCTCGTCGAGGTCCTGGTTCATGACGGCGATGTCATCTTCTTTTGCGGCGATCGGCGTACGGGCATACCGGAGTATGCCGGACAACAATCCCCTGAAATTCCACATGCAATGCATGCGCACAACTCTTCGCACCACCTGTTCGCACCACCTGTTCCTTGTTATTAACCTGCTCCCTGATCCCCGAGCAGGCAGGGATGCCGTAGGCGGCACCCGATGCCTGGCCGTGATTACGCCGTTGCGAGCGCTGCCGTGCGGGCGCGGACGATCGCCAGGAAGTTGGCCAAGATCTTCGGCGCCTCGGGCGATTCGGTGAACTGGTCACGCACCTCGTCGATGGTCTTCCCCTTCAAGTACTCCGGGTACAGATTCAGCCGGTGGAGCAGATCCTCGCGTCCAAGCTCAGGATGGAACTGCAGGCCGTACGCCGACCCCATGCGGAAGGCGTTGTAGGCGTGTTTGGCCCCCATCGCCAGGTGGACCGCGCCCTCGGGCAAACCGATGATCGTGTCCTTGTGGCCGTGTTGGGCAATGAACTGGTCGGGCAGGCCGGCAAAGAGCGGGTCAGCCCGGCCTTCGTCGGTCAGCATGACCGGGTAGCTGCCTACTTGCGACTGCTTGGGATCCGTCACCACCAGGATGCCGAAGTGCCAGGCCAGGATCTGGTGGCCGAAGCACATGCCAAGCACTGGCAGATCCATGGCGAGCGCCTGCTCGATGAGCGGCCGGAGTGCTTCCAGGTAGCCTAGTTCCTGCTTCGGCATGGTT
>JAYRIO010000070.1:0-2605 GCA_041906745.1 Patescibacteria group bacterium | reverse complement strand
TCGCCGCTGGGCCGGCCAAGGCGACAAGGAGTTCGTCGGTGACGGGATGCTGGAACCGACGGGGATTGATCGGGACCGGCTTGCCCCAGCCGAACCCAAGCAGCAGCATGCTCAGGCTGCCCATGGCGTCGAGGTGGGCCAAGGGATTGAGGCTGACGCGCCCGGCACTCCGCGGCGTCGGGTCGCCGAGTTGGTCGGCGACGACCGCGTGGAAGAATTCGTGGAAAGTCAACGCACAGACCAAGGAGATCAGGAAGACGGCGAAGGCGATGGGGTCGGACAGGGCGGTGAGCAGCAGCATACTCTCTTGCGTAGGGAAACGGTTCTCTGGTAGAGTACCGCAACGGTCGAAAACCTCAAGGAGTCCGCATGCACGTCACCCATCTCAAGCAACCTGCGAACTGGCGCTGCGCCGAATGCGGCAAGGGCACGGTCTCGTCCACCCAGCGCTCGCACTCGTTCCGGGCAACCAAGCGGACGGTCTGGGCCAACTTGCAGCCGTACGGGCACGGGTTGCGCATTTGCACCCGTTGCATCAAGAAGGCGAAACGCGTCGCCTAAGCGCCGCCCACCAGCAACAGAAAAAGCGCCGGAAACGGCGCTTTTTCGTGTACCGGACAGAACGGCAGTTAGGCGTTCATGTCGTCGGCGGGTGCAGTGTCGTCATTGGCCGGTGCTGGCGCAGCGCTCGGCTGTGCTCCACCGTTCCGTTGTGAGACAAAGCAGTCCCGGCACAGGACGTCAGGGCGCGACGGCGCGAAGGGGACTTCGGCCTGTTTGCCGCAGCTGGCGCAGGTGATCGGGTACATGTCCCGCTTGCCTGTACCGAAGCTGCCGCCAGTCTGTGCCCGGTCGGCCTTCTTCTTCGCCCGGCAATCCTTGCATCGGGTCGGAGCGCTCAGGCCCTTCTGGGCGTAAAAGCTCTGTTCGCCGGCGGTCCAGGCAAAGCCTTGGCCACAGTCGCGACAGGTCAGTTGCTGATCTTGCATGCTACCTCGTGGTATAACCTTTTATACTGCTCTCAGCGACGACCTAGTTCACGCTGCGAGTTCGACGACACTCTACAGGAAGAAACCGGAGTTGTCAATCTGTAGGACGCCTGATACGATCCGACCTATGACGTTTCCGCAGCTCGACCGTGTCATCGCGTTGTCAGGCCGGTTGCAGCCTATCCTGGCGGTAGGCGGCGACCAGACGGCGTGGCAGCAGGCCATCCTGCAGTTGCAGCACGGGCTTGGCATCACCGCCGCCGACACGGTCTGTACCGAAGACGTGCCAACGATCGAGGCGTTGCGGTCGGTACTCCAGCGGATCCAGCTCAAGCCGCTACACGGTTCACGAACGTTAGTAGTATTCTTCTCACTTGACCGGTGGTCGCCGGAGCTGGCAACGACGCTGCTGAAAACCATCGAGGAGCCGCCGTCGCACGCGGTGATGCTCCTCTGTGCAGGTACCGGCAGCGCGTTGCTGGCAACGATCAAGTCGCGGGTCAGCATGGTCCGCCTTGGCGAGGCGGCGCCCACGGAACGTGATGCCGTCGTACGTGTCGACAGTGGCTCGCTCCGCGACGCGTTCGCCGCTACGCAGCGGTTGGCGGAGCGCGAGGAGTCTGCCGTCGAGACGGTCGGCGGTTGGCTCATGCAGGCACAGAGCCCGGCGGCCCGTCGCTCGCTGCTCGCGCTGGCGAGCTCGATCGGGACCACCCCCGTCAACAAGCGCCTGGCCCTCGACGTGGCCGCGCTCATGCAGCGGCAGGAACGGTAGCGGTATGCTCGCGGAAATCATCCTCCTCCTGGCGATCATCGGGATGTTCATTATCGTCGCCCGACGACTGCCGGACGCGATCAAGGAATCGCAGGCAGCGCAGCCGCCGGCCACAGGCACGCCGCCCGTCCCGCGGCCGACGACGACACGGCCAGCCTGGCGATGGCCGTGGCAGCGGCAGCAGGCAGGCATTCCAGCCGTCCCCGCGCCGGTTCCCGCCGTCCAGCCCCTGCCGGGCATCAGTAACGAGGAACAGCGCCAGGCATTGCTCTCAGACGAGTCGTTCTTGCGCGAAGGGGACGACTACTTGAAGGGCGGCAAGCTCAAGGAAGCGGAACGCGCGTACCTGCGCGGGGTGGCCAAGAACCCGAAGAACCCGCGGCTCTACAACCGCCTGGGCGCGATTTACTTGAAGCAGCGGAACTACCGCGACGCGCTCGAGGCGTTCGAGGCTGCCCGCGATTTCGACGGCTCCAAGGCATCCCGCCACTACAACGTCGCGTTGGCCGCCTGGCAGCTGGGCAACCTGTCGAAAGCGCGCGAGGCGATCGGGAAGGCGATCGTCCTTGATCCCGGATCGGCCAAGTATGCCGAGCTGCAAGAACAGATGGGGAGGCCGTCATGAAACTTAAGCGTTCCGTCCGCGTCGCGCTCCTGGTGGCAGCGGGGCTGACCCTGCTCCTGCCGATCGACCTGGTTCCTGATACCATCCCGCTGATCGGCTGGTTCGACGACCTGCTCGGTATCCTCCTGCTGGTCCAGGAAGCGCTCCACGTGATCCGTGACCGCCGGTCGGTGTCGGTTCGCAAGTAGGGTACTGCTACTATAGGAAAGCGCGATT
>JAYRIO010000069.1:0-14294 GCA_041906745.1 Patescibacteria group bacterium | reverse complement strand
GTGGTCGCCTGGCGGTGGTACCGGGGCGAGCAGGAGTCGCCACAGCGGTGGGGGAGCCGGAGCAAGTGCCCGCAGTGCGCCAAGGTATTGTCATGGCACGAGCTCATCCCGATCGTCAGTTTCGTGCGGCAGCGCGGCCGGTGCGCCGGCTGCTCGGCGCCGATCAGCATGCGGTACCCGGTTGCCGAGGCGGTGACGGCGCTTGTCTTCAGCGCGGTCGCGGCGCGCTACGGATTCCATCCGGTGACGCTGCTCCTGCTGACGCTGGCATCCGTGTTTCTGATCATCGCCTTCGTTGACGCCGAGACGCAGTACATCCCGGACCGGTTGTCGCTCATCGCCCTTGTCGTCAGCGCTGGGGCGCTGCCGTTGTTGCACGTACCCAACCTGGTCGGCCGTCCGCTTATTCCCGGCGTCTTCCCGTACGAACACGGCCTGGTGGGACTCGGTATTGCCACGGTGGTCCTGGGCGGGATTGTGCTCGGTACTCGGGGTAGGGGAATGGGGATCGGCGATATCAAGCTCGGCGCGGTGCTCGGCTTGAGCCTTGGCGGCCCGGCCACGCTCTTTGCGCTGTTTACGGCGTTTGTGAGCGGCGCCGCGGTCGGCTTGGTACTTATCCGTTCCAGCCGGGCTACGCTCAAGACCACTGTCCCGTTCGGCCCGTTCCTTATCCTTGGCTGGCTTGTCGCCGTTCTTTGGGCGGGTCCGGTCATCGCATGGTATACTGGCCTGTAAGGAAAGGAGGGGCATGAACCTCAAACGCGGTTTCACCCTCGTCGAGTTACTGGTTGTCATTTCGATCATCGGGATCTTAGTCGGCGTCGTGGCGGTCAATGCCAACACGGCCCGCCGCCAAAGCCGCGACGCCAAGCGCAAGGCCGATATCCAGAACGTAGCTGGGGCCTTGGAACTGTACCGCGCAGCCAACCATGCGTATCCGACTGGCGCCAACAATACATATAATTCGCAGACCTTCGCACAGGCCCTGAGCGTATTCACAAGCAATATCCCGTCGGATCCGTCTGGTGCCAAAGATGGCGATTACACTGCGGGCGGCTATTACTACTCGTCGGACGGCAGCAAGTTCGTACTGGATGCGCGTCTCGAAAATAGTGCCGAGACGGACACGATCTCGGGCGGAATCACAAGTCCCACAAGTGCGAGTGACCCGAACTTTTATCGCACCGGCGTCTACCATGCTGCCGGAAATCCTCCAGTAGCGCACTACCGGGTCGCTGGGCCGTGAACCAAGGGCAGTCCGGTTTCAGCCTTGTCGAGCTGCTCATTTCGATCGCGATCATCACGGTGCTACTCGGCGTGGGCGTACCGGCGTTCCGCACCTACGGGCGCCAGAGCGAGCTCCGGCAGGCGGCGACCGATATCCAGCTCGCCCTGCTCCAGGCCCATAACTTGTCGTTGGCACCCGAGGCCGACAGGCCGCCCACTGCCGACCTCGATGTTGGCTACTATGCGGTCGCCTTCGATCCCGCAGGTGGATTCCGGGTGGTCCGGGGCGTAGACAGTCGGGCAATCGGGTTCACAATCTCGGAGCTGTCGAATCCCGAAGCGCATACGTTGCCCTCGGGGATCTCGTTCGTGTCGAACCCTGCGCCGCCGAACTATATCGGGTATAGGGTCGGTGCGAACGGCGGCTTGTTGGCATCGCCGTCAGGCAGCCTGCGGATTTCGGTCATCTCGAGCCGGCTGCCTTCGGGTGAGAACACGATCGATATCGACGTGCTGCCGGTAACCGGGCAGGTGACGATCGGGAAGGAGCGCTGATGCGGCTGTTGCGCCACCGATCCCGGGGATTCGGCCTGCTCGAAGTCGTGCTGGCCGCAGGTGTGTTGACGCTGGTGGTCGGGGCCTCGACCGCGCTCATCCGCAGCTCGCTGCGCCGGACCACCCTTGCGGCCGAACGCTCCGTGGCAATGAATCTGGCCCAGGAGTCGATCGAGCTGCTGCGCAGCGGCCGTGATTCCAGCTACATCGACGAACAGGCAAACGATTGGAGTAGTTTTGGCCTGCCACCCGGCAACCCGCTGCCGTCAAGTACGTGCGAGGGCGGGCTGCAGTACGACGCCGGCTGCGCACAGGCATCGTATACGGTCACGCCGCCTACGAGCGCGGGCGCTCCTTGGAGTATTGCGCGCGGGGTGGAATCCGTGCCGCTCAATGGCACCGACTATTCGCGCGAGGTGTATATCACCCTTGCCCCGGCCTCGTTGGTGCAGACCCTCGGCCTGCCGTTGGGCGTTGCGTCGGCCGACGTGATCCGCAAGGTCCACGTGGTAGTGCGCTGGGACGGCAACTCGCAAGCGGTCGAGTCGATCTCATACCTCACCAATTGGCGGACGGGCATATGAGCGCGTCCAAGGGATATACGCTCATCGAAGTCCTGGTCGCCTCGGCGATTTTCGTGGGCGTCATGGTGATCGGCATCTCGTCGTTTTCCAGCGTCAACCGGGTGAACGAGCAGATCGAAACGACCCGCAAGCTCAGCCAAACGGGCAATTTCGTCATGGAGACGCTGGCCCGCGAAATCCGGACGGCAACCGGCATCAAGGGGAAGATCACCAGTACCGGCAAACCGTTCGTGCTGGCCTCGTCGAGCTCCATTAGCATCACCACCTGTCCCGACGAGCCCGGCGGGGACTGCGCTGCTCCGGACGTGCACAGCTACGCCTACACTGCCAGTACGCACAGGTTTACGAAGGTGGTGGGCGCAACGTCATCAGGAACCTCGATCCTCCCGGCCGACGTCACGATGACAGATTTCAAGCTTGCCGGTTCCGGTTTCAGTACGACGACCACGGTCCAGCCGTTCGTTACGATCTCGTTCACGCTCCAGGCCTGCACCGACCAAGCCGGGCAGACAGGCTGCTCGCAACAGGCCTTCCGCACCTCGGTTACCAGCCTGGTCTATCCGCGCTAGGTATCTGGTATACTCTGGGCTCCTATGGCAGCGTTCACGCTATCAACCGACGGGGGAGCGCGCGGCAACCCGGGCCCGTCCGGCGCAGGCGCCGTCATCCAAGATGCCTCCGGCGCGACGATCAAGGAAATCTCACGCGACCTCGGTGAGATGACCAACAACCAGGCCGAGTACTGGGCGCTGCTCTTCGGTTTGGAAGCGCTGGTCGAACTTGGCGCGGCCAACCACCCGATCGAGGTCCGCATGGACAGCGAGCTTATCGTGCAGCAGATCAAGGGCAACTACAAAGTGAAAAACGAAGGGCTCCGCTCGCTCTACCAGCGGGCAGTCGACCTGATCGACTCGCTTGGCGGCGACGTCACCTTCACGCATGTCTTGCGCCGGTTCAACAAACGCGCCGACGAGCTCGTGAACCAGGCGATCGACAAGGCACAAGGAATACGGTCGTGAACGAAGACAAGAACCAATCCGGCCCGAGCTTCCATCTGCCGACGGAAGAAGAACAGATCCTTGCGTTCTGGGAGAAAGAACGCATCTTCGAGCGTTCGGTCAACGAACGTTCAGCGGATAAGCCGTACGTCTTTTACGAAGGCCCACCGACTGCCAACGGCAAGCCGGGCATCCACCACATTCTCGGACGAACGTTCAAGGACGCGATACCGCGGTACAAGACGATGCAAGGCTACCGCGTTGAGCGGAAAGCTGGTTGGGACACGCACGGCCTGCCGGTTGAGCTGCAGGTAGAAAAGGCGCTCGGCATTTCCGGCAAGCCGCAGATCGAAGCGATTGTCGAGGGCGACGTGGCCGCAAGTATCGCCAAGTTCAATGCGCTCTGCCGGGAATCCGTCTGGCAGTACAAAGACGAGTGGGAGCGGCTGACGAAACGGATGGGCTTTTGGCTGGATATGGACCACCCGTACGTCACGCTCGACACGCCGTACATCGAGTCGGTCTGGTGGATCCTGAAACAGGTCTGGGACAAGGGGCTGCTCTACGAAGATTTCAAGATCGTGCCGTACTGCACCCGCTGCGGGACCGCGCTGTCGAGCCACGAGGTGGCAGCCGGCTACGACGAAGTGACGGACCGGTCGGTCTACTTGAAGTTTCCGGTGGTCGGCCAGGAAAAGACCTTCCTGCTCGCCTGGACGACCACGCCCTGGACCCTGCCCGGAAACGTGGCGTTGGCTATACATCCCACGATCGAGTACGGTGTGTATGAGCATGAGTCGGGCGAACGGTACATAGTGGCCGTGGAGCGTGCTGCCGCGGTGTTCGGCGCCAATGTCCCAAGTAAGACACCGATCACGACCGATCAGTTACTGGCAATGACGTACAAGCCGCTCTTCGACGTGCCGAGCTTGCAATCGGATGCATCGTACCGCGTGTATCCGGCTGAGTTTGTGACCACGTCCGACGGCACGGGCATTGTGCACACGGCCGTGATGTACGGCGAGGACGACTTTGTGCTCGGTACGAAGCTCGGCCTACCCAAGCACCACACGGTTGATCTGAACGGCCTGTTCACCGCGGACGTATCGGAGTTTGCGGGCAAGAAAGCCAAGGATCCAACCACCGAGGATGACATCGTCCAATCGCTCAGCGCGCGCGGATTGCTCTTCAAAGAAGAGCCGTACTCGCATACCTACCCGTTCTGCTGGCGCTGTTCGACGCCGCTCTTGTACTACGGCAAACGGAGCTGGTTCATACGGATGAGTGCGTTGCGCGAGCAATTGCTGGAACGCAACGCAACGGTGCAGTGGGTGCCGGACCATCTGCGCGACGGGCGGTTTGGGGAGTGGCTGCGCGAGGTCAAGGATTGGGCGATCTCGCGGGACCGGTACTGGGGAACGCCCCTGCCGATCTGGCGCTGCGGGTCGTGCGACCATGCGCTGTGCGTCGGCAGCCTTGATGAGCTCAAGGCGGTGAGCGCCAGTCCGGTGCCGGATGACTTGCATCGGCCGCAGATCGATGCGGTGGCAATCAGCTGCCCGCAGTGCGGCGACGCAATGGCGCGGTACCCCGAGGTGATCGACGTCTGGTTTGATTCCGGCTCGATGCCCTACGCGCAGCACCACTACCCGTTCGAGCACAAGGAGCTGGTCGATGGCGGCCAGGCCTTCCCGGCTGACTACATCGCCGAAGGTATCGACCAAACGCGGGGCTGGTTCTACACCCTGCTCGCGATCGCGACACTGCTC
The DNA here is from genome assembly GCA_041906745.1 of Patescibacteria group bacterium. Lineage (GTDB taxonomy): Bacteria > Patescibacteriota > UBA1384 > JACPKC01 > JACPKC01 > JBBUCD01. The sequence goes on along the minus strand of JAYRIO010000069.1, from coordinate 9,158 downwards.
GACCGACCGGCGCCGTACAAGGCCGTCGTCTCGCTCGGCCTGGTACTCGACAAGGCCGGCAAGAAGATGAGCAAGTCCAAGGGCAACGTCGTCGACCCGTGGGAGGCGATCGAGGCGTACGGCATCGACCCGATCCGGTGGTACTTCTACTCGGTCAACCAACCGGCGGACACGAAGAAATTTGATCCCGCGGAGATTGAGCAGGTGGTGCGCAAGGTATTCCTATTGGGGTGGAACGTCTACCAGTTCCTGGCGCTCAAGCAGTCCGATACGGAGCTGACCCAGGACACGGAACCGGTCTTCGTGACGCTCGACGAGTGGCTGCACGCACGGATGGAGCGCTGCGTACGCGAGGTGACGGCTGCGCTCGACCGCTTCGATTTCTTCTATGCGACTCGGGAGATCAAGGAGGCCCTGACGGATCTGTCCACCTGGTACGTCCGTCTGTCACGCAAGCGGACGGACGAGCGGTTCGTGCAGGAGCTTACCGGCGCGCTTCGTACGATATCGCTCTTACTCGCGCCATTTGCGCCATTCTTTGCCGAGCTGCTGTGGCAGCGGTTGCGCGATGCGTCCGACCCAATCTCGGTACACCTAGCCGGGTGGCCAATTGTTGAACGTTCGGAACATGAGTACCGGCTCGAGGAGATGTCCGTGGTTATGAGGCTGGTCGAGCAAGGGCGGGCGTTGCGCTCCAAACTCGGGATACCGCTCAGGCAGCCGCTGGCCTCGTTCACGCTCGTCCATGCCAAAGATATCGAGGCCGAGCTGCAGTCGATCATCGCCCGTGAACTGAATGTGAAAGCGATCCGCCGATCCGAGACAGGGGAGCCCTCGTACGATACGGCGCTTACCGCCGAGCTTGTGGCCGAGGGGCAGGTGCGCGAGTTGACGCGGGCGATCCAGCAGCTGCGCAAAGAAGCCGGGCTGCAGCCTGGTGACCGGGCGAGCGTATCGCTCACCGGCCCCAGCGAGGCGCTGGCAGCAGTCCGGCCGTACCAGCCGGCCCTTGAGGAAGCGACGCATGCAGCCATCACGTTCGATCCACATGAGCCCGCTGAGCAGGCCGGCGCGCGGATGGTCGGCGGGTTCGGGGTAACGCTCCAGCGGGCATGAAGCCGACAGCGCTGCGCGGTACCGATTGGTATCTCCTGGTCGCAGCGACGCTGTTGGTCGCCGTCGGACTCAGTGTCATTTACAGCATCGCGATCGCCCGCGGCGCACTCGGACTGGTCACGGGCCAGCTGGTGGCGCTGGGGGTAGGTGTGGTTGGTGGCGTGGTGCTGGCGGCATACGACTACCGCCGCTTGCGCGCCGCGCTCGGGCCGGCGTACGTAGTAGGGATCGGGCTGCTCGTGGCCGTGCTGGCCGTCGGCGAGCGGGTGCTTGGCGCTCGTCGCTGGATTTCCCTTGGGTTCGTCCAGCTCCAGCCGTCCGAGCTTATGAAGCTCATCCTTGTGTGCGTTGTAGCGCGGATTCTGGCCGACGCGGCCGCGATCCGTACCCGGACCTTGCTCAGCATCGGCCTCATCTTGGGGCTGCCGGTCGGCGTCGTGCTCTTGCAGCCAGACCTGGGCACCGCCGGTGTCCTGGTGTCGACCGTCCTGGTGGTGCTGCTGGCGGCCCGCGTGCCGCGCCGGTACTGGCTGATGCTGCTCGCTGCCACGGCCGTGGCCGCGCCGCTCCTTGTCGCACACCTCAAGCCCTACCAACGGACCCGGATCGAAACGTTCCTTGCGCCCACCACCGATCCCTACGGGTCGGGCTACAACGTGCTGCAATCCATCATCGCGGTTGGTAACGGCGGTATGTTTGGGCAGGGGATCGGGCATGGCACGCAGAGCCAGCTCGAATTTTTGCCGGTCGCGCATACCGACTTCATTTTCGCCGGCATCGCCGAGGCAACCGGCTTGGTCGGGTCGGTGGTCGTGATCCTGCTCCTGGCTGGGTTGTGCATGCGGGCGTTCTTGGTGGGGCAGCGGTCGCCCGACCGGTTCGGCACGTACCTGGCGGTCGGCATCGGGTCGCTCTGGCTGACGCAGTTTTCGATCAACATCGCCATGAACCTGGGGCTGGCGCCGGTGACCGGGATCCCGCTGCCGTTCGTGTCCCATGGCGGGAGCGCCCTGGTCATCAACTGCTTGGCGCTGGGCCTCTTGGAAAGCATCGCCCGCCGCACCCATGCCCGGTCGGCCCGCGCGGCCTGATTGACAGGGGTTTTTCCTTCTGATAGGGTGACCGAAAACGCGTTGGCGCGGAGGATTTTCGTATGGACCAAACACAGCATGCAGTCATCGAAACCGGCGGGAAGCAGTACCTGGTACAAGCGGGGGACGTGATCCGCGTGGAAAAATTGGTGGCCGAGGACAATGCCTCGCTCACTTTCCGGAACATGCTCACCGACACCGAGTCGGTTAAGGCGACCGTCGTCAAGCAGACCCGGGGCGAGAAGGTGCGCGGACGGATCTTTAAGAACAAGGTCCGGGCCCGGCGCTACCCGCACGGCCACCGGCAGCACCTGACCGAGCTCAAGATCGACGCGATCGCATGAGCGCGTTCGGCAACTACCTTCGGGAAAGCCGCGACGAACTCCGCAAGATCAAGTGGCCGAGCCGGGAAACCACCGTCCAGTACTCGGCGATCGTGATTCTTTCGGTCACCCTTGCTACGATTGTCTTCGGACTGATTGACTTCGGCCTCTCCCGACTCTTTACCCAGCTATTCATCCAAGGATAACCCTATGGCTACCGACGACCTGCGCGATATCGAGGAAATGCCCGGCGACGACAAGAAGCTGCTTGGCAGCGTCGTGCCGCTTGCTGCTGGCGAGGAAACCGCAGCCCCCAAGCCCGCGGTGCGCTCCCTGCTCGGCCAGAAACAGGCCGGCGAGCGAGGCTGGTACGTGATCCATACCTACACCGGCTTCGAAGACCAGGTCGCCGAGACGCTGAAGCAGCGGATCGAGTCGCTCGGCCTGAGCGACCGGGTGTTTTCGGTGATCGTGCCGACCGAAAAGCAGATCGAGATCAAGAACGGCCGCCGCCGCACCGTCGAGCGCAAGATTTTCCCGGGCTACGTGCTCGTGGAAATGATCGTGACCGACGAGTCATGGTATGTCGTCAGGAACACCCCGAACGTGACCGGCTTCATCGGCCTGGGTGTCCGTCCGACGCCGATCCCGCTCGACGAGGTCGAGCGGATCAAGAAGCGCATGGGTATGGACGAGCCGCGGTACCACATCGACTTCAAGATCAACGACCTGGTGTCGATCAGCGACGGGCCGCTCAAGGGCTTCCAGGCCACGGTGAGCGAGCTCGACGAGGAGCGGGGCAAGGTGAAGGTGCTCGTCAACATGTTCGGGCGTGAAACCCCGGCGACCCTTGATTTTCTCCAGGTAAAAAAGGTATAAGGAACCCCTATGGCAAAAGCCGTCAAAACTATCATCAAGCTGCAGATCCCGGCCGGTAAGGCCAATCCGGCGCCGCCGATCGGTACGGCCCTTGGGCCCCACGGCGTCAACATCATGGATTTCTGCAACCAGTTCAACGAACGGACCCGCCAGTTCGGCGATACCATCATCCCGGCTGAAATCACCCTGTACGAAGACCGAACCTTCGACTTCATCCTGAAGCAACCGCCGGCCGCCGTCCTGCTCCGCAAGGCTGCGAACGTGCCCAAGGGCGCCAGCGTGGTCGGCAAGGAAACCGTCGGCAAGGTAACGCGGGCCAAGCTCCGCGAGCTGGCCGAACAGAAAATCCCAGATATGAACGCCAACGATATCGAGGCGGCCATGAAGAGCCTCGAAGGCACTGCCCGCTCAATGGGCATCCAGATCGAAGGATAACGGCACTATGGCAGCAGGGGAGGGAACGACGCTCGCAGTCTCCGGACGCGAGCGTTTGTTGTGGGCGGCGTTGGCGAGCGACGTCACGTTCGGGCCGAAACGGTTCCAGCTGCTCTTGTCCCGGGTGCCGGATATCGCGACCGTATGGGACGCGCCGGTCCGCGACATGGGGGAGTGGGCGCTCCCGCGCGAGCTCGCCGAGAAGGTCGTTACGATCCGGCAGGCGGTTGACCTCGGCAGCCTGCAGGCGCGGCTCGATGCGGGCCGTATCCGGGTCGTCACGCTCATGGATCCGGACTACCCGCCGCTCTTGCGGGAGATCGCGGTGCCGCCGGCTGTCCTCTTTGTCCGGGGTGAGCTGCCTGACCGTCCGACCGTGGCGGTGGTCGGTACGCGGTCGATGACGCCGTACGGCGCCCGGGTGGTGGGCGACATCGTGCCGGCGCTGGCCCGCGAGGGGATCGTGATCGTGTCGGGCTTGGCCCTGGGTATTGACGGCGCGGCGCACCGGGCGGCGCTCGAGGGCAAGGGGACAACCTGGGCGGTCTTGGCATCCGGTGTCGACCAACCGTACCCGGTGACGCACCGCCGGCTTGCCCACGCGATCTTGGACGCGGGCGGCGCGCTTGTGAGCGAGTTCCCGCTGGGGATGGGAGCGCTGCGTCACCATTTTCCGATCCGCAACCGGATCATCGCGGGCTTGTCGCGCGCGACGTTGGTGGTCGAGGCGGCCGAGCAGTCCGGCTCGTTGCTCACGGCGCGGTCGGCGCTCGAATCGAACCGCGATGTCCTGACCGTACCCGGGTCGATCTACTCCCCGCACTCCAAGGGCCCGCACGCGCTGCTTGGCCTGGGCGCCAAGCTGGTCCAGTCGGCTGACGACATCTTGTTCGAGCTGGATTTGGTGCACACCAAGGGTGAGCAACAGGCAACCACGATCATTCCTGACTCGCGCGAAGAGGCGCTCATTCTCGCCCAGCTTGGGACGGAGCCGATCGCGCTCGATGACTTGGTGGTTGCCGCTGGCCTGGATGCACCGACGGTCATGAGTACAGTCACGCTCATGGAGCTGAAGGGGCGGGTACGGAATCTGGGCAACAACAGCTTCGTCAGGCGGTGAGTGTAGACGGCCGGCGGACACCACGGTACACTCTGGATCACTTCTATGGCACGCGCACAGCATCTCGTCATCGTCGAGTCGCCCGCCAAGGGCAAAACCATCGAAAAGTACCTGGGAACCGGGTACAAGGTTTTGGCGTCCTACGGCCACGTCCGCGACCTGCCGAAAGGCAAGTTGGGCGTCGATGTCGAGCATGATTTCGAACCCACCTACGTCGTCCCGACCAAAGCCAAGAAAGCCGTCGCGGCGCTCAAGAAAGCGGCCAGCGAGGCCGACGATATCTATCTGGCCACGGACTACGACCGCGAGGGCGAGGCGATCGCGTGGCACGTGATCCAGGCGCTTGGCCTGGAAACCAACCACAAGAAGCCGCTCCACCGGATTACGTTCCATGAAATCACCAAGTCGGCCATCGAGCAGGCCGTCAAGCACCCGCGGGAGCTCGATGTGAACCTGGTGAACGCCCAGCAGGCACGGCGGGTCCTCGACCGGCTCGTCGGCTACACCCTGAGCCCGTTCTTGTGGAAGAAGGTCATGAAGGGTCTATCGGCCGGCCGCGTCCAATCCGTCGCCGTCCGTTTGATCGTCGACCGCGAACGTGAGATCAGTGCGTTCAAGCCACAGGAATACTGGTCGGTCGAGGCGCTGCTCGATACCGCTAAGCAGGAGCAGATCCGCGCCAGCCTGGCCCTGTGGGCGGGCGAGAAGATCGACAAGCTGACCATCGGCACCAAGGACCGGGCCGACGCCGTGGCCGCCGCGCTCAAGGAGGCGACATATGCTGTCGCGTCGGTCGAGTCGAAAGAAACCCAGAAGCGGCCCTCGGCGCCGTTCACGACCTCGACGCTCCAGCAGCAGGCGGCCCACCGGCTGTATTTTTCAGCCAAACAGACGATGAAGCTGGCGCAGGACCTGTACGAGGCCGGCCACATCACCTACATGCGGACCGACTCCACGAACCTGGCTGCCGAGGCGGTCGAGGAAGCCCGCACGCTCATCAAGTCCGAGTTCGGGGCCGAGTACGTGCCCGCGGCGGCAGTTGCCTACAAAACCAAAGCCAAGGGCGCCCAAGAGGCGCACGAGGCGATCCGGCCGACGCACGTGTCGGACAAGCCCGGTTCGCTCGATTTGGAATCAGACCGCCATGCCAAGCTCTACGAGCTCATCTGGCAGCGGATGGTGGCGTGCCAGATGGCGCCGGCCAAGCTGAAGGCCGAAACGATCCTTATCGACGCTAAGGCGGCGAAGGAATCCGGCCAACTCAAGGCGACCGGCAACGTCGTGGTGTTCGACGGCTACCTCAAGGTCTGGCCGAGCGAGCGCGAGGACGTCATCCTGCCGGCCCTCGCCGCCAAGGATCCACTGACCCTCAACGACCTGGCGGTCGACCAGCACTTTACCGAGCCGCCCGCACGCTATTCCGAAGCCACGCTCGTCAAGGCGCTCGAAGAGAACGGCATCGGCCGACCAAGCACCTATGCGCCGACCCTCAGCACCATCCAGGACCGCAACTACGTCGAGCTTATTGACCGGCGGTTTCATCCGACCGAGGTCGGCACGGTCGTCGTCGACCTGCTCCTCAAGCACTTCCCGGACATCGTCGATTTGAACTTTACCGCCCAGATGGAAGAGCGGCTCGACGACGTGGCCGAGGGCAAAGAGGACTGGACGAAGGAGCTCAAGGATTTCTTCGTGCCGTTCGAGAAACAGGTCAAGGAAAAAACCGAGGAAGTCGCTAAGCTCGATATGACCGAGGACGCCGGCCGCGCCTGCCCCAAGTGCGGCAAGCCGATGGTCATCCGCTACGGCCGGTTCGGCAAGTTCATCGCCTGCACCGGGTTCCCGGACTGCAAGCACACCGAACCGCTCGTCGTTTCTACCGGGATCAAGTGCCCGGAGTGCGGCGAGGGCGACGTGATCGAGCGTAAGACCCGGCGAGGCAAGACGTTCTGGGGCTGTAGCCGCTACCCCGACTGCAAGTACGCCACCTGGGATGATCCGCTGAAACCGAAGAAGGACGCTGCCGGATCGGAGCCGAATGAACCATCTGCCCAAGTCGATCCAGCGGGCAATTGACGAGTTTTCCAAGCTCCCGGGCGTCGGTGGCAAGACCGCCGGCCGCTTGGTGTTCCACCTGATCCGCCAGTCCTCGACGCTCAGCGAAACCTTGGGCCAGGCACTGCTCGACCTGCGCGGCACCTTGGTGTTCTGCGAGGAGTGCTTCAATATCGCCGACCAGACGCCGTGCGTCATTTGCAGTGATCCTCGCCGGGACCAGTCGGTCCTGTGCGTCGTTGAGCAGCCGCTCGATACCGTGGCGATCGAAAAGACCGAATTCCAGGGCAAATACCACGTGCTTGGCGGCGCCATCTCGCCGATCGACGGCATCGGCCCAAATGAACTCAAGATCCAGGCGCTCATTGACCGGGTCGCCGCCCGCCCCGAAATCCGCGAGCTCATTCTGGCGACCAACCCGTCGCTCGAGGGCGAGGCGACGGCGCTCTACATCCAGAAACTCCTGGGCGAGCAGCTGGCCGGCCACACGCTGACCGTCAGCCGGATCGCGCACGGCTTGCCAGTCGGCGGCGATCTAGAGTACGCTGACGCCGTTACATTGACGCGGGCGATCGAAGGGCGGCGGGACTTCGTGCACTAACCAATTCGAGTCGGACAAAAGGGGAGGAGGGGCATGGCAACGTTTTACTGCGTGGAGTGCAACCACGAGAGCGAGGACAAGCGGTGCGAGATGTGCGGCGACGTGACGGAGCCGCTCGAGGTGAAGGATGACCCGCTGTTCGGGCAGCGGACCGGGCAGTATGCCTACCAGCTGGAGGGGGAAGAAGAGTTTTAGCTGATGCAGTTCTACAATACGTTGGCCCGCCGGCTCGAACCCTTCGAACCGATCCAGGCCAACGAGGTGCGAATCTACAGTTGCGGCCCCACCGTCTACCAGACGGCCCATTTGGGCAACTTCCGTACGTATCTATTCAGCGACACGCTGCGCCGGGTACTTGAGTATCACGGCTACGCCGTGCGGCACGTCATGAACATCACGGACGTCGGGCATCTCACCAGCGACGCCGATACGGGCGAGGACAAGATAGAGGAGAGCGCCCGCAAGGAACACAAGTCGGCGTGGGAGATCGCCAGCTATTATACCGAGCGGTTTTGGCATGATGCCGGCGAACTGTGCATCCTGCGGCCCACGATCGTGCCGAAGGCGACCGACCATATCCCGGAGCAGATCGACCTTATCAAGCGGCTCGAAGCGGGCGGCTACACCTATGCCATCGGCGACGGCGTCTACTTTTCGGTCGAGCGGTTCCCGCAGTACGGCGCGCTGACCGGACAGGCGCTGGCCGACAAGGAAGCCGGGTCGCGGGTCGAGGTGAACGACGAAAAGCGCCATCCGGCCGACTTCGCGCTCTGGAAGTTCTCGTATCCGAACGGGCGGGAGTTCGATCCCACGCAGGACGACCCGGCGACCCGGCGGCAGATGGAGTGGGCGAGCCCGTGGGGCCTTGGCTACCCGGGCTGGCACATTGAGTGCAGCGCGATGAGCACGAAGTATCTTGGCCAGCCGTTCGATATCCATACCGGCGGCATCGACCACATCTCGCCGCACCACACGAACGAGATCGCCCAGAGCGAGGCGGCCGCAGGCAAGCCGCTCGCGAATACCTGGCTGCACGGCGATTTCATGCTGGTGGACGGCCAGAAGATGAGCAAGTCGATCGGGAATGTCTATACGGTCCAGGACCTGGTCGACAAAGGAATCCGGCCGCTGGCGTTCCGGTTGTTGGCGCTGACCACGCACTACCGGAAACCGCTCAACTTCACCTGGGAGGCGCTGGCCGGGGCCGAGCAGGCGCTCGACAAGCTGCTCTTGTTGGTCCGCAACCTGCCGGTACCGGAAACGGACACCGTAGTCCCGGACGATCTCGAGGAGCAGTTCCGGGCTGCGATCGCGAACGACCTCGGCCTGCCCCAGGCGTTATCGGTGCTCTGGGAGACGCTCAAGTCCGACCGCTCGGATATCGAGAAAGCGGCGGCGGTGAAGCGGTGGGACGAGGTGCTCGGGCTCGGATTGGTGGCCGCGTTGGGTGACACGCCCGAGATCCCGGACGGTATTCTGCAATTAGCACGCGACCGTGATATGTATAGAAAGCAAGGGGATTACGGCCGGGCGGATGC
>JAYRIO010000068.1:0-8412 GCA_041906745.1 Patescibacteria group bacterium | reverse complement strand
CGTCCTCGGACAGCTGCGACTCGGCGATCTGCCGGTAGACGCCGCAGGTGTGCAGCAGCTCGCGGTGCGTGCCGATGCCTGCCACCTTGCCTTCGTTCAGGACTACGATCTTCTCGGCGTTCATGATAGTGGCGATCCGCTGGCCCACGATCAGCACGGTCTTGTCCTTCGTTTCGGCTTCAAGCGCTTTGCGCAACTGGGCATCGGTTTGGAAGTCGAGCGCGGAAAAGCTGTCGTCGAAGATGTAGATCTCAGGCTTGCGCGCCAAGGCGCGGGCGATCGACAGCCGCTGCTTCTGGCCGCCCGACACGTTGGAACCGCCCTGGGCGATCGGCGCCTCGTACCCGCCCTCGAGCTTCTCGACGAACTCCGCGGCCTGTGCCGTGGTCGCGGCCGTACGGACAAGCTCCTCGGTCGCGTCCGGCGCGCCATAGGTGATGTTGCTGGTCACTGTGCCCGAAAAGAGCGTCGCCTTCTGCGGCACGTAGCCGATCTTGGCGTACAGGTCGTCGAGCGCCAGCTCACGGACGTCGAACCCGTCGATCAAGACCTGGCCGTCGGTCACGTCGTACAGCCGCGGGATCAGGTTCACGACCGTGGACTTGCCCGACCCGGTACTGCCGATGAACGCCGTCGTCTGCCCTGGCTGGGCAGTGAACGAGACGTCCTTGAGCACCGGCTCGTCGGCGCCGGGATACTTGAATGTGACCTTGCGGAATTCCACGACGCCACGGCCTTGGCCGGTGCTTGGCAGCGCTTGCTTCGGATCACGCACCGACGGCTCGGTATCCAACACCTCGACGATGCGCTTGCCCGACACCGAGGCGCGCGGCACCATGATGAACACGATCGAGATCATAAGGAACGCCATGATGGTCTGAATCGCGTACTGCATGAACGCGAGCATGTCGCCGATCTGGAGCGCGCCGGTATCAATGAGATGCGCCCCGACCCAGACGATGCCGACCGAGGTGACGTTGAACAGCATCATGATCACCGGTTGCATGAGGGACATGAGGCGGTTGACGAACATGTTGGTGGCAGTGAGTTCGGTGTTCACGCCGTCAAACTTCTGCTCTTCGTAGGTTTCGTTGTTGAACGCGCGAACGACGCGGAGGCCGGTCAAGTTTTCGCGGGCGACTAGGTTCAGCTTGTCGACCAAGGTCTGGATGAAGGTGAACTTGGGCAGGGCGATCGAAAACAGCGTGACGATGAGCGCAACCATGCCGCCAACCGCCAACGCCATGATCCAGCTCATCGACGGAGCGGTGTGGTACGCCTTGATGACGGCTCCTACCCCGGTAATGGGAGCGGACACGACCATGCGCAGGATCATGCCGAGGACGGTCTGCACCTGCTGGACGTCGTTGGTGGTGCGGGTAATGAGCGAGGCGGTCGAGAACGTGTTGAACTCGGTCAGCGAGAAGTCCTCGACCCGTCGGAACACCTCGTTCCGCAGGTCACGCGCGAACCCGGACGAGATCATCGAGGCGAAGTAGCCGACCACGATCGTGGCAGCGCCGCCGACCAAGGACACCAGGAGCATGATGAGTCCGTTATGGACGATGAGGTCGATGTTCTGCGGGATGACACCGTCGTTGATGATCTTGGCCGTGTAGTCGGGCAGCTGCAGGTTGACCGCCACCTGGATCACGACGAACACGAGCAGCCCGAGCAGCTGCCAGGTGTAGGGCGCCAGGAAGCGGAGCAGCTTGGTCATGCGCTCCCCCGTGCGGCCGGCGGGCAGTAGAGCTCTTGGATCCGCCGGACAATCTTTTGTTCGATGGACCGGAGTTGACCGAGTTCGTCGTCCGACAGGACATCAAGGACGGCCTTCATGTGCTTGACCTTGTCCCGCTTCGCCACCGCCAGGCGCTGCTTGCCCTTGGCCGTCAGCAACACGCTCACCTTGCGGCGGTCGTCGGCATCGGTCCGGCGGACGACTAAGCCGTGCTCCTCGAGCTCATCGATCGTCTGGGTGGCCGCGCTCGACGTCATCACGAACCGGTCGGCCAGCTCTTTCAGGCTCTGCGGGCCGTGGTGGGACAACACGAACAGCACGCCCAGCTGGGTACGGGACTGGATCCCATCGTTCCCGGCATGGAAGGCGCGGTGCATCGCGAAGCGCCCGACAGTACTCAGGTCTTTCAGCAGCGCGGCGATGATAGATGATCGGCTGGTCGTCATGCTTATGTAAGGCGCTTACTATTTCATGAACTTACAGAGTTGTCAACAATCACTCCACTGCTGTCGTCCGTAATCCGTCGGCCGACGTCGATACAGTATACTGTGAGCACGTATGTGCGGCATCATCGGCTACATCGGCAACCGCCAGTCCGTCCCGATTTTGGTGAACGGGTTGAAGCGGCTGGAATACCGCGGCTACGACTCGAGCGGACTGGCGACGATCACTGAATCCGGCCAAGGCCAGGTGCTCCGCGCAGTCGGGAAGGTTGCCATTCTTGAAGCGATCGCCGATCCGCTCGCGAACAGCGGCGGTACGGTCGGCATCGCCCACACCAGATGGGCAACGCACGGCCAGCCGAGCGAACGCAACGCGCACCCCCACGCCGACTGCACCGACACGGTCTGGGTCGTGCATAACGGGATCGTCGAGAACTACGCCGAACTCAAGGCAGCGTTGGCGGCATCCGGTCACACGTTCCGTTCCGACACCGACAGCGAGGTGATCGCCCACCTCATCGAGGCCGAGCTGCCGCGCACGGCATCCCTGGCCAAGGCGGTAGCGGCGGCCCTGCCCTACGTCGTGGGCACCTACGGCCTGGCCGTACTGAGCACGCGCGAACCCGGCACGATCGTGGCGGCCAAGCAGTCGAGCCCGCTCATCTTGGGCATCGGGCAGGGCGAGTACTTCGTGACGTCCGATGCGTCGGCTACGGTCAGCCATACGAAAGAAGTGGTGTACCTCGAAGACGGCGACATCGCCGAGGTCACACGGAGCGGGTACCGGATCGAGACGCTGCGCGGCGAGCAGCCGGCGCGCAGAGCCGAAACGATCGAGTGGGACACGCAGGCGATCGAACGCGGCGGGCACGCCCACTTCATGCATAAGGAACTGTTCGAGATTCCTGACGTGATCGTCAATGCCACCCGCGGACGGTTGGTGCCCGACGCTGGGCGGGTCAGGCTGGGCGGGCTCGAACCGGTGAAAGACCGGCTGCGCGAGATCGACCGCATCATCATCACCGGCTGCGGCACCGCGTCGTACGCCGGACGGGTCGGCGAGTACATGCTCGAGGAATACGCCGGTATCCCGGCCGAGGTGGATATCGCGTCGGAGCTCCGCTACCGCAAGCCGATCCTGGACAAGCGGACGCTCTTGGTGGCGGTGTCGCAGTCCGGCGAAACCGCCGACACCCTGGCTGCAGTGACCGAGGCCAACGAGAAGGGCGCCTTGACGCTCGGCATCGTGAACGCGGTCGGCAGCTCGATCGCCCGCGAGACGGACATCGGCATCTACAACCACGCCGGGCCGGAAATCAGCGTCGCCTCGACCAAGGCCTTCGTGTCCCAGCTGACGGTGATGGCGCTGCTCACGGTTTTCCTGGGCCGCCAGCGCGACATGTCATTGGTGACCGGCAAGCGGATCCTCGACGAGCTGCAGCGGTTGCCCGAGCTCGTCCGGACCGTGCTCGGACAAGAGGAGTCGATCGTCCGGATCGCCGAGCGGTACCAGGACGCACGCTCATTCTTCTGCCTGGGCCGCAAGTACAACTTCCCGATCGCGGCCGAGGCTGCCCTCAAGCTTAAGGAAATCTGCTACATCCCGGCCGAGGGCATCGCCGCGGGTGAACTCAAGCACGGCTCACTCGCGCTGATCGACGAACAGATGCCCAGCCTGGTCATCGCGCCACGCGACAGCGTCTACGACAAAACGGTGTCAGCCGTAGAGCAGGTCAGGGCGCGTGGCGGCAACGTCATCGCTATCACCACCGACGGCGCCGCCGAGGTTGGGCGCCACGCCGACGAGGTGATCCTAATCCCCAAAACCCTCGAGATGTTGACCCCGATCCTCTCGGTCATCCCGGCATACCTGCTGAGCTACCACATCGCCCGCCTCCGCGGCCACGCCATCGACATGCCCAAGAACCTGGCGAAGTCGGTGACGGTGGAGTGATGCAAAGACACTGCTCGGCAGAAAGATAACGTAGCGTTCACATGCCGACACGCCGAAGTAACGTAGGAGTTGTCGTAATCGGATTTTGCATTGCCATCGTGTCAATGAGCCTGGTTGTCTCGCAGACCCTTCGATCTCGTAGCACACACCCGGCAACTGCACCCACGGACAACGTGCCAGAACAACTCAAGCCCGGCCTTCGAGGCTTCTCGTTCTCACCTCGAACTACGAGTGCGACAGACATCGAGTCATTCTTCACCGCTGCGCGTAGCAGCCATGCCGACATTGTTAGCTGGGCTGGAGACTGGGGAGAGCTCGCGAACGAGAACGGTGGTCCCGGCCTTGTACTTCGAAATGCGCAGTCGGGCGGGTATAAGCCCATCATCGAGGCGACAGCGTACCACGATACGCCGGACGGACTCGAACTGATCCGACCGCTGAGCGACGAACAACGATCACGGTACATCGAGGCGATTCGTCAGTTCGCCACCAGAAACCAGCCCGCGTACCTGGGTATTGGAATCGAGGTGAACCGGCTGGAACCAGACTCACCCCACACGCCCAACGACATGCAGTCCCTCTTTGCCGACGCATGCGAGACTGCCAAGGCAGCCTCGCCCCACACCAAGGTTTTTACCTCGTTCCAGTACGAACGGTTGAAGGGATTGCAGAGCGGTCTCTTCGGAGCAAGGAATGATCGGGCGACCGCGCAATGGCAACTGCTTGATGAGTTTCCTTGTGCCGACATACTGGCGTTCACGTCGTACCCGAGCCTTATCTACAAGCATCCAGCTGATATTCCTCAGGACTACTACGTTGAATTGACGACGCACACCAGCAAACCGATTGCGTTGAGCGAACTGGGTTGGCCGGCAGCATCATCGATACGCGGGTGGGCAAGCACGGCAGATGACCAGGCCGCGTTCATCACGAGGCTTCGCGAACTAACGTCCTCGCTCACACCGGCATTCACCATCTGGTCGTTCCTATACGACCCGCCGGCAACGGAGCCGTTCAGTTCGATGGGGCTGATCGACACGGACAACCATGAGCGACCAGGACTGACAATCTGGAATCAACCGTACATTGACGATCGACATTCCCAAGAACCTAGCCAAGCCAGTGACGGTGGAGTAAATACTAGCCCTGATACGTCTGAACAAGCTTCTCCTCGAACTTAATCGCCTGTTTCAGCTCCAGGATAATCGGATCGTCCCAATCCTTAGAGTAGATAGCTAAGTTTTCTTGATCATGCGCCAACTTCTGTTGCGGATTAACCCCTTCCAACTCGCCCACATCGCGTTCCCTGCAATTGCGTGGAATTTTACGAGATCAGTCAGGTTATCTATTGAATCAGCAACTGCAATCGCTCGGGCACCGTCTGGACCATTTGCTGCGCGAAGCTTCCTATCTTTCTTCCGCTCACGCACCTCAAGCGCCGGATTCTCAGTCACAGCATCAACGAGACTAGCAACTCTCTTGCCAAAGAGCTGTTCAATTTCCGATAGCTGAACGCCACAATCCTCAACGACATCGTGCAACCAACCCGCAGCCACAACTTCGTCGTCGTAGTGATACCGCATAAGCAGCTGTGCGACGCGCTCAGGGTGAGCAATATACGGAGCGCCATCCTTCCGAAGCTGACCTTCGTGCGCTCGACGGGCAAATTGCCTCGCTCGTTCAATAATCGGATCAGTCATAAGGTATAGTAATCAACCAAAACACTGCTTACCTGTCGCTCAGGTATTTGCCGGCCACGCTCAGGGCGAACGACGGCAGGATAATGAAAACAGTGCCGAAGAACAGCCGATTGAGTAGCGAGTTGTCATCGCCAGCATCGAACCCGACCAATACCCGCAACAGGCCAAGCACGCCGAACGCCACCGACGCGCCGATGAAGACCTTGGTTGCCATGTGCTGCATCTGCTTCATGATGCCACCTCTGGCTAGTTTATGCTGAACGACGCAATAATGCCGGCCACATCGCCTTCCATCGTCCAATCGCTCGGCGATCCGCCGTTGGCGTGGCTCCAGTTGAACACGTACTGGCTGTTGTGGCCGATCTGGGCACCGAGCGGACCGCCCTCTGCCTCGGCGGCTGCCCACTGGGCAGGTGTATAGACGCCGATGGCGAACGGCGAGAAATAGCCCTCGTCATTCACAACCGATGCGGGCGACGCGTCGGTGGTTGGAAGTTCAACATAGACGTACGCCACCGCCTCGCTCGAAGTATATTGCTTGATCTTGTACGCCGACCACGTTGCCGGTAACGCCAGCGAAAAGCCGTAGGGCGAGGTGTAGTGGATCGTGGTGGGAGCGTCTGTGGTCGCAGCCATGGGAGCAGGCGCCGTTGCCTGTGCTTGTGTGGGGACGGTCGGCGCCGAAGACGCAGAAGAGGTCGGTACATTTCCGTAGGTCTGCGTCGTCGATGAGGGATAGAGCTTCATCCACGCGTAGTAGCCCCCACCCACAAGAACTGCGCCGATCATGATACCAAGGAACAATTTCCCCATACCCGAACTGGGTGTTCGCGAGGTTGTCTGTGTAGGATGTTCTTCCATACCGCCCCTTTGTTGTATTGCCATCTTGGCTCCGGGACTTGGATTCGAACCAAGATTAATGGCTTCAAAGGCCACTGTCCTGCCATTAGACGATCCCGGAATACGCACGGAGTATACCAGGAGCGGAGACGCAGACGCTACCGGGCGGGCACGCGCTGAGCCAGCCTTGGCAGCAGGACGCGCATGTTGGCCGACAATTCAAGCAAAGGAAGCTCGGCAACTGGAATAAAACGTATGTCATCGAACTTCTCCTCGAGGGCTGCCGGCACTCCAGTAGCGATCTCGCCGGTAAACCACGAGTAGTGGAACTCTTTGTGACCTTGTCGAACCGGTGCATCACCGAAAAAACGGACATTCCGGAGCTCAACCCCAACTTCTTCCAGCAGTTCGCGCCGCATTGCCGCTTCGGCCGTTTCGTCCTGGATCTTGCCGCCGGGCAATTCCCACTGCCTGAGTTCGGGCGTATTCCGGTGCAGCAGCAGGATCCTGCCGTCCTCGTCCCGCACGATGCAGCCGGCCAGCCGGACCATCACCTACTCCCATTCCCCAACGAGCGAGATTTCCAGCTGCAGGTCGTGGCCGGTTTTTTGGAGCACTTGGTCGTGCACGAAGTCGATGAGCTTTTTGACGTCGGTCGCCGTGGCATGGCCAAGATTCACGAAGTAGTTGGCGTGCTGGTGCGACACCTCGGCGTCGCCCATGCGCGTGCCCTTCAGGCCGCATTCCGCGTCGATCAGGCGACCCGCGCCGACGCCCTCGATCTTCTTAAACACCGACCCGCACGACGGATACTCGTCGAGCTGGGGCTGCTTGGCCTGCCGCCAGGCCAGGTTCGCTTCCATCTGCTCGCGGATCTTCGTCTCGGGCTTGGGTTCCAAGCGGAAGGTCGCCGACAACACGACGACCTCTTCGTGGTGCAGGCGGCTGTCGTCGTAGCCAAACAGGAAGAACTCGCGGTCCGCCTGGTGCACCTGCCCGTCCGCCAACAGCACCTCGGCGCTGTCGAGAATGTCTCCTATATAGAGGGTGTCGGTGCGGTTTGGCGCTAGAAAGTGCAGATTCTGCCACAACGCACCGCCGACCGTACTTGGGATCCCAACGAAATGCTCCAGTCCTGACAAGCCGGCCGCGGCCGTTTGCTCGATGAGCTCGGCGATCGTGGCGCCACTGCCGGCACTCACCGACGTCTCGTGGACAGCGATATGGTCGGCCCGGTTGCGGATCACCAGGCCTCGGAATCCCTTGTCGTTCACCAGGATGTTCGCACCGGTGCCCAGGATAAAGTACGGCATCCGCTGCGAGCGTGCCGCCAAGACTGCCCGTCGCAACTGGTCGGACGCCGTCACCTCGACGAAATAGTCGGCCGGACCGCCGATCTTGTAGGTGGTGAACGGGGCGAGCGGGACGCCGCGACGGATACCGGGCAGGTCAAGGACGCGTGCCATCAGATCTCGCAGGGAATCCAGCCGCAGTACGGGCAGGTGTGGACGTGCAGTTCGATCAGATTGCCGCAGTGGCAGCATTGGACCATGCGCTCAGCGTAGCAACCAAAAAACTCCTCTGTCGAGGAGTCGTTTGGTGCAAAGATACCTATAAGCCGGGTTCTGTCGGGGGCAATTATCTATCTAAGCGTCCGGACCTGGGGACGTCGCTGCGAGCCGCAGCATGTGACGACGGTCAGGCCCACCGGACTTGCACCACGGAAGCGTTTTG
>JAYRIO010000067.1:0-2423 GCA_041906745.1 Patescibacteria group bacterium | reverse complement strand
GTCAGGAAGGCCCGGACCTGCAGTTCGTTCGATGAGAGCGGCAGGTTGCTGATGTGGGCATTGACGACGTCGGCCCCGTTCACGCAGGTCGAGCAGTCGCGTGCCGGCACCCAGTCGCTCCCGTCGAAATACACCCAGGCGCGGCCATCGGTGGTGAGTTGGTAGTTGATCGCGGTGTCGTTCAGTATCGCGGCTTGCTGGTCGAAGCTCACCAGCGCCGATCCGCTCGGGATATGGAGCGGATCAAGCAGGACGATGTCCGACGTGCTGTTGCGGTTCGTCAGCGTGGCGCCGGTCTGTTCGCTGATGCCGACCGACGAGACGTCGAACGCCAGATGCGAGGGGTTCGTGAACGAGATCGTTTGGTGCTGGACGGCAGTCACCGGTACCTGCTTGGTCAGCGGCCGGGCGGTCAGTATCAGGCCAATGAGCGCGACCAAGATGACGCCGGAGCCGGCGGCAAGACGGAAGGAGCGGATAAGCGGCGTCGCCATATTACTTCCTCCCGAAGCTGCGGACCGCGACGTAGCCGAGCAGTGCGACCAGGAGCGAGATGAGCATGACGATCAGGAACGTCGTGATGAGCTGTTGGCGGGTTTCCTCGAACAGCAGCGCCGTCGGCGTGCCGACCGTCACCATGCCGATGATCTCGCCGTTCACGTTCTTGACCGGCTCGAAAGCACTGTAGTACGGGCGGCCAAGGCGGTCGAGCGCGGCGCTGTAGAGCTTGCCTTGCTGGAGCACGGTGTCGATGACCGCTTGGTCGGATTCCTCGCTGCCAGTCCAGCGTGAGACGCCGTCGAGCGTCATGATGGTCGTCGCGGCCCGTTTCTTGCCGGCGTAGATCGTGACGTCGAGGCCGGTTTTCTTCTGCGAGAAGTCGACGAAGGCGTTGTCGAACGAGTGGTCGACCTCGACGACGCCCAGAAGCTCCTGCTGGCCGTTGAGGATCGGGTAGAGGGCGCGCGCGATCACCGACGGCGTCAGCACGCCCGGGACCAGGTCGAAGGTTTTGTACTGCCGGTGCTGCGACAGGGTGAAATTCAGGTACCGGTCATCGCGGATCACCCGGCCCTCGTCGCGCTCGTCGGTCGAGCTCACGATGATCTGGCCGTTCGGGTCGTAGATCCGGATGTTGCTGGCGTTCGAGTCGGTGACGTACTGCTTGATCCGGTCGCGCAGCGGCGCGATGGTGTGCTGGCCCAGGTTCTGGAGCACATCCGGGTTCTTGCCGATGTCGATCGCGAACGCCAGCGCCTGCGTCGCGCGGTCCTGCATGATCAGGTCCTGGGTCTTGGCGCCTTCGGACATGAGCTTCAGGTTGTTGCGTTCGACGATGCCGAAGATGAGCATGGTGAAGATGAGCGAGCCGAAGCTGGCGACCACGATCGCGATCGACAAAAAGACCACGTAGGTCCGCAGGAACGGCCGGACGCGGATAAAGGTCCAGGCCCACAGTCCAAGGAAGACGAAGCCGAGTGCCAGCAAGGCTTGGCCCAGCTGCCAGATCCAGCTGTACTCCAGGGTCAGCTGGCGGAGCGACACGATCTCGAGCGTTCCCGGCAGCCGGAAGAATACCAGGGCGACCATGCCGGCGAGCAGCGCAATGTACCCAAGGAGCGGGTAGAGGTTGAGGCGGCGGGCTTTCTGGTCGTCAACCTCGCGTTGGTAGCGGCGGATCTGGATGGGGATCGTCAGGCCAACAAAGAGGGCGGCGAGCGCCTCAAGGAACGCGCGGGTGTAGGGCGCCCAGAAGACCGAGACGAGGATGAGGGCCACCAGTACCAAGAAAAAGACCGTCAACGGTGCCGGCGCGGCCCGTCCGCCGACGGTGGCGCGGACGTTGCGGTAGGCCGTGTGGTCGGCCGAGACCGGCTTCTTGCCGATCTGCAGCAGCTGGGACAGCTTCGGTTCGGCAAAGACGCCGATGTAGATGCTGATGAAGGCGAAGGCCTGGACGATCAGCGCCGGCGTACCGACGACCGCGTACTTGCGTTCGAAGATAAAGAGCAGGAATGTGACAGCCAGGGCACTGAACCCGATCGCGCGCCAGACCGTCTGCAGCTGCCGCTCGTACCGGATTACCAAGAAAAAGAGCGCCGAGGCTGAAAGGGCGACCAGGATGCCGAAGATAGCAATCAAAAAGTGCGCGATCTCGTACCAAAACAAGGTCATCGGAGCCCTCCTGCCGATGCGATGGACGTACGTTCAGGGTATCACATACCCGTTCTGTGGATTAGTTGGTCGGGGTGGGCGGATTTGAACCGCCGGTCTCCAGACCCCCAGCCTGGCGCATTAGGCCAACTATGCTACACCCCGGTGCAGTGGCGCTATCCTCCCACAATCTTGGCAGTAAGGGTAGACGCCAGGTCGCCGAGCAGCGTGCCGAGCGGCGTCGTCTGCAGGGCGATGACGACGCCGAT
>JAYRIO010000066.1:0-9989 GCA_041906745.1 Patescibacteria group bacterium | reverse complement strand
TGAGCTCCCAGGGATTCTTGGGTAGCGTAGAGGGAGACATCCACGAAACCAAGGAGTAGCCATGGCACTCAATGCCGCCCTGTCGAAGCCGTACAACGTCAGCCCGGAACTGGCCGCAGTCGTCGGCGACGGCCCCATGCCACGGACCGAAGTGACGAAAAAGCTCTGGGCCTACATCAAAGAGCACAACTTGCAGGATCCGAACAACAAGCGGTCGATCAACGCTGACGATGCGCTCAAGGCTGTCTTCGGGGGCAAGGCGACCGTCGACATGTTCGAGATGACCAAGCTCGTCTCGGCCCACCTCTCGTAAGAGGGGGCTTGGAAGGGTCGCATAGTGGCCGAGTGCGCGCGCTTGGAAAGCGCGTAGGCCCGCAAGGGTCTCGAGGGTTCGAATCCCTCCCCTTCCGCCAGGAATCCACACGAGCCATGCAACAGGCTGCGTCCACCACCATCGACGGGTATATCTCGGCGGCTGCGCCAGAGGCGCAACCGATCTTGGCGCGGATCCGGACGATTGTCCGGCGGTTGGCGCCGTCAGCCACCGAGGCGATCAGTTACGGGATGCCGACATGTAAATTGAACGGCAAGAACCTCGTGCATTTCGCCGCCTTCAAACATCACATTGGCTTCTACCCCACGCCGTCGGGCACTGAGCAGTTCCAGCACCGCTTAGCGCCATACAAACACGCCAAGGGCTCCATCCAGTTCCAGCTCGACGAGCCAATCCCGTACGACCTGGTCGAAGACATCGTCGCATTTCGGATCAAGGAATCCGAGCAGGCGGCGAAGGGCGGGCACTAGTATGTGTCGCAATATCAAGCCGTTGTTCAACTTTGAGCCGCCCGCCACCAATGACGAGGTGCGGGCGGCGGCGTTGCAGTTCGTGCGCAAGATTTCGGGCTTTACGAAGCCGTCTCACGTGAACGAGGCGGCGTTCGATTACGCGATCGACGAGATTGCGGCCGCGTCACAGCACTTACTTGATCATCTGACAACCGCAGCCGAACCGCACGACCGCGAGATCGAGGCAGCCAAGGCCCATGCCCGCGCGCTCAAGCGCTTCGGTCCGGCGACGGCATGATGGACTACTCGGAGTTCAAAGCCGGTGTCTACCGCCACTTCAAGGGGCCGATGTATTTGATGCTTGGTTTAGCCAAAGACGCGAACGACGATACCCGCAAGGTTGTGGTGTATATCGGGCTAGAACTCGACGAGCATAAGACCGGTCCCCGGATGTCAGTTCGCACCTACGAAGACTTCTACTGCTACGTGCTGCCAACGACGAAAGAAACGGTCGACAAAGACCATCCCGGCGCCGTTCCGCGCTTCGCCTATGTCGGCCCCACCTGGGAAGGCGTACGCGAACCAGAAAGGAACACACATGGCTGAACCACAACTCGCAACCTTCGGCGCTGGCTGTTTCTGGGGGACGGAGGCGGCGGTCAAGAAATTACCGGGGATTCTGAAAACCGAGGTCGGGTTCATGGGCGGCACGAAAGAGCAGCCGAGTTACCAAGATGTGATCGCGCACGGCACCGGGCATGTCGAGGTCGTGCAGGTCACCTTCGATCCCGAGCAAGTTAGCTACGACCAACTGTTGCAGCTGTTTTGGCTGGTCCACAACCCCACGCAGGGCAACCGACAGGGCAACGACGTGGGCGACCAGTACCGCTCGGTCATCTTCTACCATTCCGACGAACAGCAGCAGGAGGCCGAGGCGTCGAAGGCTGCCTTGGCAGATTCCGGTCAGTACAGTGAACCCATCACCACGGGCATCGAGCCCGCGAGTACGTTCTGGAAAGCCGAGGACTATCACCAGGACTACCTGGCCAAGAACCCCGGCGGGTACTGCCACGTCAATATGGGCAAGGTGAACGAGTTCGTTGCTACTACCTTCGGTGACCGGCATGGTCTATAGCGAGGCGAAAACAGTCAAGCAGTACTTAGCCGAGTTGCCCGACGATCGTCGCGAGGTGATCGAGGCGGTGCGTGCGGTGATCCTGAAGCACCTCCCGAACGGCTACGAAGAAACGATGCTCTGGGGCATGATCACCTACGCTATCCCGCTCGAGCGCTATCCGGATACGTACAACGGGCAACCGCTCGGGATTGCCGCACTCGCTGCCCAGAAGAATAACTACGCCATCTACCTGATGGGCGTCTATGGCAGCGACATGACGAGGGAATGGTTCGAGCGCGAATGGAAGAACACCGGCAAGAAGCTGCAGATGGGCAAGTCGTGCGTCCGGTTCAAGAAGCTCGACGACATCCCGCTCGACCTCATCGGCCAGCTGATCGCCAAGATCCCGGTCGAGACGTACATCAAGCACTACGAGCAGTCGCTCGATGCCCGCGGCAAGCGTACCAAGCAAGGCGGGCTCCAGTGACGGTCATTTCCTACGATGACTTCGCCAAATTGGATATTCGGATGGGAACGATTGCGTCCGCCGAACGGATCGAAGGCGCAGACAGACTACTCAAGCTCATGGTCGATCTGGGCGAAGAGACGCCGCGACAGATCGTGGCCGGGATCGCGCCGATCGTCACCGATCCCAGCGAGGTCGTGGGCAAGCAGGTGCCGATCCTCACCAATCTCGAACCCCGAACCATTCGCGGGGTCGAGAGTCAGGGCATGATCTTGGCGGCCGGCGATGCTAACGACCGGCCAGTCTTGCTCCACCCTGCGCACGAGCTGCCTGCTGGCAGTCAGATCCACTAGTCACAAGAAAGGAAGTATATGGATGATGCCCAGAGGAAGCAGCTGACCGACAAATTGACGCCCGAGGAGTTCGAGGTGACACAGCGGGGTGGTACCGAGGCGCCGTTTACCGGCGAGTTCTACAATCATCACGAACACGGAATGTATGCCTGCAAGGTCTGTGGGCACGAGCTGTTCAAGTCGGATACCAAGTTCGACTCCGGTACTGGCTGGCCGAGCTTTACCGAGCCAGCCAACTTGGCCAACATTGAGCTCATCGCCGATGACTCGCATGGGATGCATCGCACCGAAGTGCGGTGCAAGCACTGTGGCGCGCACCTGGGCCATGTGTTCGACGACGGTCCGCAAGACAAGGGCGGCAAGCGCTACTGCATCAACTCGTGCTCGCTTGATTTCAAGCAGGCTTGATCAGAACGCCGGCGCACCGGCTTGGCGGAGGTTGTAGGTTTGGATCGCCTGGCGGAAGTTTTGCTCGATAGTCCGGTACTGGCCGTACAGCTCCTCGCTCGCCTGTTTGGTGAGCCAGGGCGAACGGATCGCCTGGTCGAATGCCTGGTCGCCCAGGATGACTTGGTCGAACAGGTCGACGAGTGTCCGAAGCGCCTCGAGTCTCCGGGTCTGTTCCAGCCGTTGCTGGCTGACCAGCTGCTCGAGTTGGAGCTTGAACGACTGGAACTGCGGCTTGAGCTTATTGGGATCGGTCACGTCGACCTGGCCCAGGTCGAGCGAGACCAGCTCGGCTGCCCGGCGCAGGTCCGGCAACTTTAGTAGTAGCAGCTTCGAACGCTGCTCGATCTCCTCGTGCTGCTTGGGATTGCCGCGGGCCAAGGGCAGTAGGCCGAAGCCTTGCTGCTGCCCGACGAGCCGGTCCAGGTCGTTGACCAGCTCCATGGAATCGTCAACCAGCGCCAGCGCCGCCAGGCCGTCTTTGAGGTCGGTCTGGCTCTGCTCGTACTCCTTGGTGAGTTCCAGGTGGGTGCGGGCCAACTCGTTGAGGCGTTGGCGCGCTTGCGCCGCGTCCTGCTCGGCATGCTTTTGCTGGCTGCCGATGTGCTTACTCAACAGCCCTGACAGCTCGCCGACCAGCTCTTTGTACTGGTTCGATGCCGTCCGCTCGGCGGATGCAAGGCCTGCGGCCATGATCGCCTCGCAGCAGGTGGCCAGCCATGCCGGCCAAGGCTCTGGGCTTTGCAGGTTGCGGACCCGCTCCCGGGCCTCGCGGGCCGCAAGGAAGAGCTCGTGGACACGGACAAAGGGTTCGGCCCGCTGGATGACGTAGCGCTGGGCCTGCTCCGGGGTGCCGCCGAGCTGGGCGTGCTCGATCCGCAACGGCTCGAACGCCTGCTTCGCGTCGCCAGCGAGGCCAGTGAGGAGTGCGAACGACAAGAGGTCGTTGTAGCCACGGATCGCCTGGGTCAGCGCGGGCTTCTTGGCCTGCTGCATGGCGAGCTGGGCCTTGATATGTGCTGCCAGGCGGACCAAGTCGACTGCTGGCTGCTGCTTCATCTTCTGCAAGGCGCCGGTGAGTGACTTGCTGAGCCCGGTCGCGGTTGCGCCCGCCGTCTGGGGCCGTTGGTCCGATGTAAGCACTTGGTCGAACGCGGCATCGAAGAACGCATCAGCTGCCCGTCGGAGCAAGGCTTCGGTCGGACTCTTGTCTGTGAGGCCGTGGAGCGAGACGACGCAGTCGGCGAACGCAGCATGGGCGGCGTCGATTGCCAGCTCCTCGGCGTTCAGTCGGTCGGTGATCCGCTGGTCGGCCAGCAGGGTGTCGATGTGCCGCTGGACGGCATCCAGCTGCTCGATGACGGCGCTCGCATTGGCACCCAGGGCCTGGAGTGCCTGGTTCTTGGTGCGGATGCCGTCGGCCAGCAGGTCCAGCTCGCTTGATTGCAGGGCGTCGGGATCGAACGAGAGCCCGACTTCCTTGGCGGCTTCCTGCAAGGTGTCGGCGACATCGCGCTTCCAGGCGTGGTACAGCTCCTGGGTCCGCGTCCGGGTCGTCTGCTCTTGGTCGCCCGCCCGCTTCGTGCGCTGCTCGACCTCGTCGAACCGCTGCTGCCCGAGCTGGCCGCCGCCGAACTCGGCGACCATCGCTTCCTGCTGGGCTGCCAGGTCAGCCAGGAACTGGTCGAGTTGACTGATCGCCTGGTCGGTCCGTGCGGCCTGCTGCTCCAGCGCGTAGCCGCGGTCTTTGAGTGCGGGCAAGAGCGGTTCCAGGGTGGCGATGAGCGTGGTCAGCCGGGCCAGCCGCTCGGGAAAGTGCCGGGCCTCGGTCTCGGTGACTTCGAGGGCGGCCAGCGCTTGCATGTGCTCGCGCTGGGCGCGCCGGACCTGGGTGAGCTCTACCAGCTTGGCCTGGAGTTCGCGCTCGATCCGCTCCTGCTCCTCGCGCTCCGCCGCCGCCTTGGCCTTGAATTCCGCCACCAATTGCTGCGGATCGAAGGGGGAGCCCGCCGGCTCGTCAGCCAGGGGCGTGGAGACGGGCTCGGGGGTGGCAGGGAGTTCGTCGGCCGGGGGCGTGTCAAAGACCGCAACGAACGGCGCGTCGCTCTCCTCGGTCGTGGGGACGGTCGGCTCGCTCATGACACCTCCAGCCTTGTCAGCTGGCTTGTTTGTATAGATACTCAACGAGCTTCGTCAAGGCGGTGGCCCATGCCTGATTCCCAGGTCCAAGACATCAAGGATCGGGTCGATATCGTCGACCTTGTGAACCAATACGTACCGCTCAAACGGTCGGGAACGAACTACAAGGGCCTCTGTCCGTTCCATAAAGAGCGCTCGCCCTCGTTCATGGTGCATCCCGAGCGCCAGAGCTTCAAGTGCTTCGGGTGCGGTGAGGCTGGCGACGCGATCACGTTCCTGCAGAAACTCGAAGGACTGACCTTTCCCGAGGCGCTGCAGCTGTTGGCCGACCGCGTCGGCGTCCGGCTCGAGCGCCAGACCTTGGCCGACCAGCAGGAGAAGGACGAAAAGAGCCAGCTCTACCGCCTGAATGCCGCCGTGGCGGCGTTCTTCCACCACACGCTCACCCAGTCCGAGGCCGGCGCGCCCGCCCGCACCTACCTTGCGTCACGCAAGGTCGCCGACGCGACGCTCGCCACGTTCCAGATCGGGTACGCCCCGGCGTCGAGCGGCTTGGCTGCCTGGCTCGCGAAGCAGGGGTTCCGGCCGGCCGACCTGGACCGAGCCGGTCATCCCGAACGGTTTCGTTCCCGCGTCATGTTTCCGATCCGCGACCCGCTCGGGCATGTCATCGGGTTTACCGGCCGCCTCATCGGCGACGTGCCGAACGCGCCGAAATACTTAAACACGCCGGAAACGCCGATTTTCAAGAAGAGCAAGGCGGTCTACGGCCTCTACGAGGGCAAGGACGCGATCCGTCAGTACCAAGTGGCGATCCTCATGGAAGGCCAGATGGACGTGATCCTTTCGCACCAGGTGGGCGTGCGTCTGGCTGTCGCTTCGTCGGGCACGGCGCTGACTGCCGACCACGTGCGCGTGCTGCGGCGGTACGCCCCGAAGCTGCTGTTGGCGTTCGACGCCGACCAGGCGGGCCAGGCTGCGACGGAGAAGGCATTGACGCTCACTGCCGCGGCCGAGCTCATGACCAAGGTGATCCCGATGCCGCCTGGCATGAAGGACGCGGGCGAGGCGATCGAGCACGACCCGGCACTGTGGAAGCAGGCGCTGGGCAACGCCCAGCCGGCGATCGAGTGGCTGATCACGAGCGCGACCGCCCGGTTCGGCGCCGCGGACGGCACGTCGAAGAAGCTGGTTGCTCGCGCCGTCCTGCCCCATGTCCGCGAGATTGCCGATCCGGTCGAGCGGGCCCATGCGGTCAGTCGGCTGGCGATCACGCTCGGCGTGCCCGAGCAGGCGATCCTGGATACCCTGTCGCGCCTTGCGCAGCCGGCCGCACCCTCCGCACCTGGCGGGGCCGCGCCAGCGCAGCCGGCCGCGCCGCGCCCGATCATCGAGCGGCTGCTCGGCGTCCTGGTGGTGAAGCCGGAGCTGTTCGCGGCGATCAAGCCCGAGGACAACCATCTTCCTGCGGGAAGTTTCGCGGCCCGGCTGTTCAAGACGATGGCCGCTTGCTATACTGCTCCTACGCAGTCAGCTGCGGATTTTTTGACATCTGTCCAAGGTGCATCCTCGCGGGAGGACCAGCTGGCGATTGCCGCGCTGGTCGTCGAGACCGAGCAGTGGCTGGCCGACGGGTTGGATGCCCGGTCGGTCGCGGCGGAGCTGCTGGGCCGGCTGCAGGCCGGCGAGCGGGAAGACATCAAGCGTTCGATGGCAGCCCGGATCGCCGCCGCCGAGGCCAGCGGGGACCGCACCCAGGTCAAGGCGCTCATGGTGGAATTACAAACCATTTTGAAACCACTCAATGCCAAAACGTAAACCAATCGCGAAGAAGCCCGAGCTCAACCTCGATTTCCCCGAGCCGGTGATCCAGTTGGTCAAAAAGGGCCAGCGCCACGGGTTCGTCACCTACCAGGAAATCCTGCAGACGATCCCGGATATCGAAGGCCAAGTCGCCATGGTCGACGAGCTGCTGGGGTTCTTTGCCGAACAAGGCATCGAGGTCCGCGAGGCGGTCCGCCGGCTCCTGACCGTCGCGCCGCTCACGACCGAGGAAAAGAAAAAGAAGAAGCAGCTGCTTGAGCAGAGCGATATCTCCGAGATCGCCGACGACTCGGTCCGCATGTACCTGCGCGAGATCGGCAGTATCCCGCTACTTACGGCCGCCGACGAGGTGATGCTCGCGAAGAAGATCGAGATGGGCGACCGTGTCGCCAAGAAAAAGCTCGCCGAGGCCAACCTGCGCCTCGTCGTCTCGATCGCCAAGAAGTACATTGGCCGCGGGCTGACGCTCTTGGACCTCATCCAGGAAGGAAACGCCGGCCTGCTCCGCGCGGTCGAGAAGTTCAACTACCGCAAGGGCTTCAAGTTCTCCACCTACGCCACCTGGTGGATCCGCCAGGCGATCACCCGCGCCATCGCGGACCAGGCGCGCACGATCCGTATCCCGGTCCACATGGTCGAACTCATCAACAAGCTCATCCGTGTCCAGCGCCAGCTGGTGCAGGACCTGGGCCGGGCCCCCTTGCCCGAGGAAATCGCGGCCGAGATGGGCATGGGCGTCGACAAAGTCGAGCACATCCTGAAGATCAGCCAGGAAACGGTCAGTCTCGAGGCGCCGGTCGGCGAGGAAGAGGATTCGACCCTCGGCGACTTTTTGCAGGACAAGGAAAGCCTGTCGCCGGAAGAAACCGCGATCTACGAGCTCTTGAAGGGGCACGTCGACGAGTTCCTGGGGTACCTCGGCGCCCGCGAGCAGAAGATCCTCAAGATGCGGTTCGGGCTCGAAGACGGCAAGACGCACACGCTCGAAGAAGTCGGCAAGGAGTTCGGCGTCACACGTGAGCGGATCCGGCAGATCGAGGCGAAGGCGCTCCAGAAACTCCGGAAGCACGAGACGGCACAGAAGCTGCGTGACTATCTGAAGTAGGCCGTGGCCCGGGTACCCCGTCCTGCTCGTCTCGCCGCGGTCTTGGCCGCGGCGTTTACGTGCTTGGCGTTGGCCGTGTTTTTCTGCCTGGCATTCGCGGGAACGATCCGGATCTCGCCAGTCGCGTTCACGCTTGGTCCGTTCGCGGTCCGTTGGTACGGCCTGTTCGCGCTCATCGGCCTGGCGGTCGGCCTACCCTGGACGGTGCGCCGTGCCCAGGCTGTGGGGTGTGACCCAGGACTGGCCGAACGCATCCTGCTTGGG
Organism: Patescibacteria group bacterium; assembly: GCA_041906745.1. GTDB lineage: Bacteria > Patescibacteriota > UBA1384 > JACPKC01 > JACPKC01 > JBBUCD01. Next base: position 1,488 of record JAYRIO010000066.1, on the reverse strand, counting down.
GCGACGGTCACCGGGTTGGCCGGTGCGCGGCTCGCCTACGTGCTCCAAAATATCCCGTGGTACGCCGCCCACCCCGACCAGATCCTGCGGATTGCCGACGGCGGCTTGGCGGTCCACGGCATGTTGGCGGGCGGCGTGCTGGGCGCGGCGCTGCTGTGCCGTGCGTACCGCCAACCGTTCTGGGCGCTGGCCGATGCGGCCGCGCCGGCGCTCTTGCTAGGCATGGTGATCGGCCGGTTCGGCAACTTTACGAACGGCGAACTCATCGGCTATCCCACGACGCTGCCGTGGAAGATGTTTGTCGCGCCCGAGTACCGGCCGGCCGGGTATCTTGCCGCCGCCTTTTTCCATCCGATTTTCCTGTATGACGCGCTTCTGAACGGCCTCGCGCTGTTCGTGTTGCTCCGCCGTGAGCGCTCCGCGGTAGTCCGCGGCGAGGTGTTCTGGTGGTTTCTTGCGGCGATCAGCCTGACCCGGCTCGTGGTCGAGCATTGGCGGATCAACGTGCCTGCGAGCACGGTCAGCCTGTCCTCGGCGCAGCTGCTGTCGATCGGACTGGGCACTGCGGCAGTCGCCGTCATCGCCGCCGCCCGACGCGGTGCCCTACCGTTCGAGCGGATCCGATGACGACTCGGCCGGCGCGGACTGGCCGGCCGCTGCCTTGGTGAGCGCGGCGAGCAGGTCGTCGGGCGACTCGCCGCCCCGGACGCGGATGCGCGGCAGCAACAGGCGTGGCGACGAAGGGAGCGTGATCCCCGACTGGGTGGTGGTCGCGAACGAGTACCCGACGTAGTCGGCGATCGTAGCGACCTCCGCCGTCACCTGGCCCGAGGGGTACGCGAGCGCATTCACCCGCCTGCCGGTCACCTGCTCCAGCACCTGCCGGCTCACCAGAAGCTCGTCCCGCACCCGTTGTGCCGTGGCCGTTGCCAAGTTGACGTGGCTCACTGTGTGTGAGCCGATCTCGATCCCGGCATCGGACAGCGCCTTCACCTGCGTGCGCGTCAGGTACCGGTGGTCGGGGTCGTCGAGCTTGCCCGAGATGACAAAGGCAACCGCGGTCATCTGGCGCTTCGCGAGTTCCGGGTAGGCGGTCTCGTAGAAATCGGCGTAGCCGTCGTCGAACGAGAGGATCAGGCTCCGGTCGGGGACCTGGCCGGTCAAGAACTGCGCCGGGGTGATCGTCGCGTACCCGGCCGCACGCAGGCGGTCGAGCTGACGGGCAAATAGCTCGGGATCCACGGACAGATCATAGCCGAGCGGATCGTCGGCTTGGGCGACCGTGCGGACATAGTGGAACATCAGGATCGGCACTGGCTGCGGCGCGATCCCCCGTTCGGGCGCGGCGGCTTGGGCTGCACTGACCGGCTGCGGCGTGCCGGGTTGGGTCGCGACGAACTGCCGCTTGATCGGGCTTCCCCAGTTTGCGACGACGTAGTAGCCAAGGAAGAGGCAGTATGCGGCGAGGACCGTCGAGGCGACGACGGC
>JAYRIO010000065.1:0-1699 GCA_041906745.1 Patescibacteria group bacterium | reverse complement strand
CGAAGAAGGATGAACTCGGAGGTCATTGCTGGATATTCTGGAGGTTGACGAAATCAGCCAAGACGATACGCAGCGTCGCGCTGTCAGCGCTGACAAACGCCAGGCAGAGGTGCGGCTTGGCGCTGTCCGGCACGAGGTACGGCGTCGTGGCCGGCAGCTCCACGGTATCGGTGACGCGGTACATATACCGCCAGTCTTTGTCGGTATCCAGAAAGACATTGGTGCCGACCGTGATCGCCTCGGGATGCCCGATACTCCGCCAGCTTGTCCGGACGTACACCAGGGTATTGCCCAGATTGCCACTCTTCGCCTTCCCGAGGAACACGAAGTGGCCGACGGCTGCCCGCGCCAGGTAGTCGTCACCTGTACGGACGCCCGGCACCAGTGCCAGCTTGGTCGTTTGCGTCGCCAGCTTGAGGTACTTCGGCTGGCCGAAGTTGCCCGTACTGGTCGCAGCGTCGGCATCGGCCGCCTGGTTCGCCCGTACCAGCTGGTCGACCGGCGCCGGCTCGATCGCGAACGCGTACGGAATGTTCACGTTCGTAGCAAGCTCAAATCCGTTCAGGAACACGAACAGAGAGGCTGCGATCGAGACCGCGCCCAACACGACGAATGGCACCGCCGTTCCGATAGCGCGCACAGCTTGGCGGAACTTATGACGCATTGGCGACCGCTCCGGTCGGCGCATCGAGCGCACTGTCGTTCCGACGCCGCTGCCACGCCCAGAACCACTGGGAGAGGGCCAGCAGGGAAAGTACGGCAACGTTGACAGCCACCACCGTACCGACAAAGCCGGCATACAGCGCGAGAAGGATGAAGTAGGGAGTTGGTGACATAGGGGCTCTGCGGATACGATAGAACTCGGCACCATACCAGCCCGAACGGCATTCGTCAAGACTCTTCCGACCGTATCGCTTGACATGTTTCACGTCCGTTGATATATTCGCGCGTCATTTGCATCGTATCCCCAGCCGGCATAGCCCGAAGGAGCACTGCCCGATGAAACGCCAAGCCAGCCTGACACCGCTCGCCCTGCCCACGCTCACCGTCCCCACTGCGCTGGCAGCAGCGGTCGACGCCGCGATCTACTACGGATCGGTCCTTCTGCCGATCCTTGGCTACACGTTCTTGTTCGGCCGCTTCTTCGCCAATAACGACCACGGCAGCCTCAGCTCCGCGCTCGACTATGCGCTCTTCTACTCGAAGTTCTTCTGGTTTACAGGCTTCCTAGTGGTGGTCGCCAATATCGCCGGCCTGCTTGCCTACGGTTCGCCGCGCGCCAAAGAGCGGACCGACCGCGAGCGGTTTGTCCGTGACGGCGGCTGGAACCCGCGCAAACGGCTGGTTGTGACCTATGTTTCCCGCGGCGACAACTTCCAGGCACTCGAACGGTCGGTTGCCGAAAGCGCGCGCGTCCTCTCCGAACTGGGGGTCGACTTCAAGATCGATGTCGTGACGGACACGGCCGTCGCCCACAAGGTACAGCAGACGCTCCAGACGCACTTCCACGTCGTGCCGGCGGACTACGGGACGGCGCGCAATACCAAATACAAAGCCCGCGCCCTCCACTACCTTGTCGAAGCGCGGAACCAGCCGCACCACCACAGCGCCGGGCACCCGGATACCTGGATCCTGCACCTTGATGAGGAGAGTGTCGTCACCGAGTCATCGGTCGTGGGCATCCATGAGTTCATCAATG
>JAYRIO010000064.1:0-11605 GCA_041906745.1 Patescibacteria group bacterium | reverse complement strand
TACATTGACCTGGGCGTCGGGTGCGAATGAGCGGCTGCCCGATAAGGGCAGCTATCAGAATTGGGGCTCAACACAGTCGTCCGGAGAAATCCGGTTTTATCCGAAACCCGGCGACACGAACGTCTGCGTATCGGGCGTCTCGAGTGCGTCGGCGAACAGCAATAGTTCGTCGAACAGTGCTACAGGCCCGATCTCGATCAACAACCAAAACAACAACATCAACCAGGCGCAGAATGTCGTGCCGGTGAACGTCGTCGTCAACACCGGCAGCGGCAACGCTTCCGGAACCGCGACCGGCACCGGCAACCAGGATGCGTCTGGCAACCAGAACAACGGGCCCTAGGCCCACGGCAACTCTCTAAGAGGGGAAACCCCGGCAGCTACGGCTGCCGGATTCCTTCCCTGGCTCAACTCGCTTGAGACAGGGAATAGAATCAACCGCGGAAGGGCGGGCCGACGTCGATGCGGCCTGGCAGTGCGATCCAGAAAGAGGTGATTTCTTTTTATGCACATCAATTCGATCAAAGTGATCGGTTTCGCGACCGTTGCGTTCTTGATGACGACAGCTGGTTCCTCAAGCGCGCTGGCGGCCTGTAATAACGGCCAGTCATGCAGCAACAGTTCCAGTTCGTCGAGTTCCAGCTCGTCGAGCTCGAGCTCAAGCAGCACCGGCAGCGTCACCGTCAACAACCAGAACGCGAATACCAACCAGGCCCAGAACGTGAACGCCACGAACGTGGTCGTGAACACGGGCTCTGGCAACGCGACTGGTTCTTCGAGCGCGGCCGGTGACCAGGGTGCTACAACCACCCAGAACAACGGCTCGCAGACCTCGAACAACAACGGTTCGTCGTCGAACGGCGGTGCTGGGACGGTCAACAACCAGAACAGCAACACCAACCAAGCCCAGAATGTGGACTGCACCAATGTGGTCGTGAACACGGGCAAGGGCGACGCGGCCGGCGCGTGTGCGGCGGCTGGCAGCCAGCAGTCGACCACGACGCAGAACAACGGCGGCACCACCACGACCCATCAGGACCAGAACGTCCAGAAGGAAACCGTGGTCGTTGCCAAGGCCGAGGCCAAGACATCGGACAAGGGCCCGCTCCCCAAGGAGCTCCCGAAGACCGGTGCCGACGCCATCGCGTTCTCGACCGTCTTGACGGTCGGCGGCGCAGCGGCTGGCGCGCTTCGCAAGAAGCTCGTCGCCACGGCAAGCCTGGTCGCGTAACCCTACGCGCCACGCAGCAAAAAGCACCCGTCCGGGTGCTTTTTGTATGGTACACTCCTCCTGATGGACGACGAACGGAAACTCAAACTGTACGACCTGCTGGGCCTGGCTGAGCGCGAGGCGCGGATCCAGGCGATCGAGGCGGACATGGCCGACCCATCGTTTTGGGCTGACCAGGACAAGGCGACCGAGCTGTCCAAGGAGCTGGCTGGCCACAAGCGCATGCTCCACTCCTGGGAACAGGCCGAGACCGACGAGGCGCTCCGCGCCTTGGAACTGACCGCTGTCTTATCAGGCGAGTACGACCAGTTGAACGCGATCGTCTCGTTCCACGCGGGTGCGGGCGGGACCGAGGCGCAGGACTGGGCATCGATGCTCCGGCGCATGGTGGAGCGGTGGGCCGAGGGGCGGGGGTTCGGGGTCGAAACGCTCGACGAGTCGCGGGGCGAAGAGGCGGGGATCAAGTCCGCGACGCTCAAGATCTCGGGCGAGTATGCCTTCGGCTACCTCAAAGGGGAAGCGGGCGTCCACCGGCTGGTCCGCATCTCGCCGTACGATGCCGACAAGGCGCGCCACACCTCGTTCGCGCTCATCGAGGTGGTGCCGGAACTCAAAGCATCCGGTGCGGTCGCGATCAACGAAGACGAGCTGAAGATCGACTTCTACCGGGCGGGCGGCCACGGCGGCCAGAACGTCAACAAGGTGGAAACCGCCGTCCGGATCACGCACCTGCCGACCGGCATCGTGGTCAGCTGCCAGAATGAACGGTTCCAGGCGCAGAACAAGGAAATGGCGATGCGCATGCTGGCCGCCAAGTTGACGATCCTGGCCAAGCAGGCGCACCTCGACAAGATTTCCGAACTCAAAGGCAGCCACGTGAAGGTGGAGTGGGGGAGCCAGATCCGCTCGTACGTCTTGCAGCCGTACCAGCTGGTGAAAGACGTCCGGACCGGCCACGAGGAATCCGACGCGTTCGGGGTGTTGGAAGGCAACCTCGACCCGTTCATCGAGGCCTACTTGGAGTGGCAGGCCCGTCTGCCGGATAGGCAGGCCACCAAAGACCGGTAGCATCCGGTATACTGTCCGCAACGAAAGGAACCCTATGCCAGGTATGTTCGACCAAGCCAAAATGCTCATGAAAGCCCGGAAGATCCAGGGCGACCTGAAGAAAACCGAGATCGAGGCCAAGGGCGCCGACGGCAAGGTGACCGTGGTCTTCACCGGCGAGCTCAAGTTGCAGTCGATCGAGATCGACGAGTCGTTGCTGTCAGCCGACCAGAAAGCCAGCCTGGAACGGATCCTCAAGGATACGATCGGCCAGGCGATGGCCAAGGCCCAGGCGGTCGCGGCCGAAAAGACGCGCGAGGTCATGAAGGACCTGGGCGTCAACTTGCCAGGGCTCTGATGCACCTGCTTGTCGGGCTGGGCAATCCTGGCCCGCAGTACCGCTCGACCAGGCACAACCTGGGCTGGTTGGTGCTTGATGCCGCCGTGGCGGCGCTCGGGGCAGGGGAGTGGCACGCGGAACCGAAGCATGAAGCCGACATGATCGACTACCGGTCGTCCGACGGCGGGCGTTGGCTGTTCGTAAAACCCACCACGTTCATGAACAACTCCGGCCGCGCAGTGGCGCAGCTCGCATCGTTTTATAAGGTACTGCCAGGGGATATCGTGGTCGTCCACGACGAGCTCGACCTGCCGTTCGGCACGGTCCGGACCCGACTTGGGGGGTCGGCAGCCGGGCACCATGGCATCGAGTCGGTTGCGCATCACCTTGGCAGCGACGCATTCTGGCGCGTCCGGTGCGGTATCGCGCCGCGCGAGGGTACGGTCCGGCAGGGCTTGGGCAGCGACTACGTGCTCGGCACCTTTTCACCAGACGAGCACGCGGCCTTGCCAGCGGTCATCGAGCTAAGTTCAAACCTGGTGAAAAGCGCGGTTACTTCTGGTACACTGACAGAAGTAACCGCGACAATTCCGTAGTGGGAGGCCCCACGGGGCCGTTTGCACCACCCGAAAGGAACTGTATGCCCAAGAAACTGAAGGACGCACCGCAGGACGAGCTGCCAGCCGGCGCCGAGAAGGCCGCCGAGGTTGAGGCAGAAGCGTCGGCTGAGGCGATGGCCGAGGATACCGGCGACCAGCTCATTGACGAAGCGCAGCTGGACGCGACCGCATCCGAGGAAGAAACCGACACCGACCAGGCGGTTCCGGCCGAGGTGGCGGCGATCCACACGGATACCGAAGCCGCCCAAGAAGCGACCGAGGGCAAGCCTGCAAAGAAGGCTAAAGCGGCATCGAATGATGCGCCGGCCAAGGAGCGGATCCGCAGCGCCAAGTACGCCAAGTCGGCCACGCTGGTCGATGCCAAGAAGGCGTACCCACTTGAGCAGGCGTTGGCGTTGGCGCAGCAGAGCTCGTACTCCACGTTCGTCGGGTCGATCGAGATCCACGCCCGGCTTGCCGCCAAGAAAGGCAAGGCAGTCGAGGGGTTGCGCGGCTTGGTCCAGTTGCCGCATGGCACGGGCAAGAAGATCCGCGCCGCCGTGCTGACGCAAGAGCTGATCGACGACATCGCCAAAACCAAGCAGGTGCCGTACGACGTGCTCATCGCCCCCAAGGCGCTCATGCCGAAAGTGGCGGCGATCGCCAAGATCCTCGGGCCGATCGGCAAAATGCCGAGCCCGAAGTCCGGCACGGTGTCCGATACTCCCGATGAGGCCTTGGCAGCAATCGAGTCCGGCCGAGTTGAGTACCGCTCGGACGCCACCGGCAACATCCACCTCACGGTCGGAAAGGCCGACTGGGATGCCAGCAAGCTGCTTGAGAACGCTCAGGCCGCCGTCCATGCGCTGCCGAGGAACCAGCTGCAATCCATGACCATTACGGCCACGATGGGTCCCGGCGTCCGCGTCGATCTTGGTTCACTCTAAACAACACGAGGAGCGAGCATGGCTCGGAAGCATCCAGGATTGTTCATCGCGTTCGAAGGATTGGACGGATCTGGCAGCCAACAGTACGCCAGCCTGCTTGCCCAGTTTATGAGCCGCGAAGGCTACCGCGTGCTCCTCACCAATGAGCCCACCAGCAGCATGATCGGTGGGCTCATTCGTGCCCGGATCGCGGGTGAGTGGAATATTGCCCCGGAAACCCTGCAGCTCTTGTTTACTGCCGACCGCGCCGAGCACTTGCGGGCCAAGATCAGACCGGCGCTCGAGGCGGGCAAGATCGTGGTGTGTAACCGCTACATCCTGTCGGCCCTAGCGTACAACGTGGTGCTGGTGAACGACCCAGGCTGGCTTGAATCCCTCAACGCCCGGTTCCCGCGGCCCGACCTGACCTTCTTGCTGCAGGTTGATCCCGAGGTGTGTGCCCGCCGCCTGAAAGAGGAGCAGCTTGAGCTCGACCTGCGCGCGGAAACCCAGAAGCAGCGCCAAGTCTGGGAAGAATACAAGCGGCTCGCGGCAGCTGACCCGACGACGGTCCACCTCATTGACGGCGAACGGGACGACGTGGCGATCATCGACGAGATCACCGAGATCGCGAACCGGTTCCTGCTGGAACCGGCCCTGGCGCATTGACGTACCTGGGCAGCGTCCGTATACTGGCCTGGTGTCCCGAAGACGACAGGGGATCCGGCCAGCCGGATCGTAATAGCCCACCCTGTTCAGGAGCATTGCACTCGGTGTAGTCGCTCTTTGTCTCGTCGGTCGACGGGATTTTTTGATGGAAGGAGCCGAATGGCAAAAACACGCGCGCAGAAAGCTGCGCAACTGACAGAGCTCCAAGCCTTAATCACGCAGCCGGCCATGGTGCTGACGCAGTACGGCGGCTTGACCGTCAACGAACTGGATGAACTCCGGTCGAAGCTGCGGGAAGCGGGTTGCCGGTACCGCGTTCCCAAGACCAGCTTGCTCAAGAAGGTCTTGGCCGAACAGTCGATCGAGGTCCCAGCGGAGCTTCTGAAAGTACAACTGGGCATCGCAACCTCCGAAACCGATGAAGTCGATCCGAACCGTGTCGTGGTGGCCTTCGCCAAGACGCACGAGAAGCTCGGCGTCGTCGGCGCGATCATTCACGGACGGTTCGTGGATGCCGCATACGTTCGTTCACTGGCTGCCTTGCCAGGCAGGAACGAGCTCTACGCCAAGATCGTTGGATCGATCGCAGCCCCGATGAGCGGATTCGTCTCGGTGCTGGGCGGAAACCTCCGCGGTTTGGTGCAGGTGTTGCACCAGCGCGAGGCGAAATTGGCCGGACAACAGTAGTTCACCGGCTACGAAAGGAACCCAATGGCTGATGAAGCAATGACCCCCGAAGAAACCAAGGCAGAGGTACCTGCCAAGTTTGCCGACCTGGTGAAGCAGATCGAAGGCCTGTCGGTCATGGATCTGGCTGAGCTCGTCAAGGTGCTCGAAGAGCGCTTCGGCGTCTCGGCAGCGGCTCCGGTCGCCATGGCTGCTCCGGCAGCCGGCGGCGCAGCGGCAGAAGCGGCCGATGAGAAGGCAATGTACACGATCCACCTGGCCGATGCCGGTGCGCAGAAAATCGCCGTCATCAAGGCTGTCCGCGAAATCCGTCCTGACCTTGGCCTGAAAGAAGCCAAGGACCTGGTCGACGGCGCGCCGAAGGAAATCAAGAAGGACGTGCCGAAGGATGACGCCGAGGCTGCCAAGAAGAAGCTGGAAGAAGCTGGCGCCAAGGTCGAGCTCAAGTAACCGAGCTTCGTCGACCGCCAAGACCGGAGCCAGGCTCCGGTCTTGTCTTTTCCTCCTTATGCTGTAGACTGCAGCGCACCGGTCAGGTAGCTCAACGGGTCTTGAAAAAGCGGTCCTGCGGCAGAGCACCCTCATTCGTTTGGGGGCGGTTGGGGGTTCGAATCCTCTCCTGACCTCTACATCATCCGCCCCCTGCACAGCGCAGGGGGCATTTTTCTTCGCTACACTGGATAGGTATATGTTCACGGTCAACAAGACAGCCGACCAGGCCCGTACGGGCACGCTCACGACGCCCCACGGCACCATCGAGACGCCCACGTTCTTGCCGTGCGCGACCCACGGTGCGTTACGCGGCGTCCCATGGCAGCTGGTCGAGCCGATCGGCTTGCAGGCGCTGCTTGTGAACGCCTACCACGTCGCCTTGCGGCCCGGTATCGACCGGATCGAGGCGCTTGGCGGGTTGCATGCGTTCATGGGTTGGCAGCAGCCGATCCTCACCGATTCCGGTGGCTTCCAAGCCTTCGCGTTGTCGAAGATGGCCAAGTACTCGGAGCAGGGAATTACGTTCCGGTCGCATCTCGACGGCGCCACCATCCAGCTGACGCCGGAATCCGTCGTCGCGATGCAGGAGCGCCTGGGCGTGGATCTCGCCACGTGCCTGGATGTGTGTACCGGATTCCCGGTTCCCGAACGTGAGGTGGCTCGGGCGGTCGACCAAACGAACCGGTGGGCCGAACGCTCGATCGCAGCCTGGCAACGGCGCGAGATGGGGTTGTACGGGATGGTGCAAGGGAGTATTTACTCGAACCAACGCCGCCGTTCGGCGGAGTTCCTGCGCGACCTGCCCTTCGCCGGCTTTGCGATCGGCGGCAATATGTACACGTTCGGAAAAGAAATAAACAAAATCGAGCGCGAGAAGGGGATTATGTGGGATGTGGTGAGTTACACCACCTCGCTCCTTCCCGAACAGAAACCCCGTCACCTGCTTGGGGTAGGGGAGCCGTCGGATCTCATCGACGGGATCCGTGCCGGCATCGATACCTTCGACTGCGTCATGTCGACGCGGCTTGCGCGCCACGGCGGCGCTTGGATCCGTGCATCAGCCGCCGGGTGGGCGTATAGCCGGATCAATCTTGCAGGTGCTCGCTACGCCACAGAGGCGAGCCCCTTGGATCGGCAGTGCTCATGCCAGGTATGCACTGATCCCCGCTATACTCGCGCGTATCTGTCGCACTTGCTGCGGATCAATGATCCGAGCGCGGGTGCGCTGCTCAGTGTCCATAACATCCATTTCCTGACATCGCTCACAGCCGCCGCCCGACGGTCTATCGATGACGGCAGCTTCGACGAGGTATTTCCCAGAGGATTGGCGTTGAGGCGTACCTGATACAAGTGGTACACTACGCCTAACCTATGGATCCGATAAAACGTACCACTGAGGGGCATGTTGATTTTCGAAGCGGCGAGCCGGATGCCACTCCGGCGGCCGAACAGCAGGCAGTTACCCCACCGGCGGGCGAGCCGCAACTCACGCTGCTCGAGCAGCAACCCGACCAGCCAGACCTGGACGCTATCGCCGAGCCACAGCAGGGTGCGGCTGCTGCGTCAACGCACAGCGAGTCGGACGCTCCGGTAGCACCAGGAGCAGCTGATACGCATGCGGCGCCGTCGGCGCAACCCGGCGGCTTCGTGCAGGATTACCGGGACGCCAACCTTTCGGCATTGGAATCGCAGATCGGTCCGAAGAACGCCGCATGAAGCAAGCTGCGGCACGACAAGAGGGGACGGGCCGATGCTAGCCGCGGTGATCGGCCTACTCAGTCTTAGTCTATTGGCGGCCGGCGCTTGGTGGTGGACGCGGCAGTACAAGGACCGGTACGCCTTGGCGTACGCCCAGAGTCTGGTGGTGCTCAAGGTACTGTTGCCGCGCGAGGCGAGCGCCAAAGAAGAGGACCGGGGCGGCGCCAAGGACTTCCGCGAGGCGATGTCGGTCGCCGAGCAGTTCCTGACCACCTTTTCGACCTTGCACAGCTCGGATCCGCGGACGATCTTGACCGGCCAGGAAACGCTGTCGCTCGAGTTCGTGGCCAAGGACAATCGGATCAGCTTCTACCTGACGATGCCGACGCACCTGCGCGAGCTCGTCGAGCGGCAGCTGCACAGCTACTATCCCTACGCACAGATCGAGCCGAGCCAGGAGTTCCGCATCTTCGGCGCCCAGTCGTACCCCTTCGGCGCCTACGTGACGACCAAGCGGGGGTACGAGCTGCCGATCCGGACGTACCGCACGATGGAGAGCGACCCCCTGAACGCGCTGACGAACTCGATGAGCAAGCTGCCCGACGGCGTCACGGCCGGGTTCCAGATCCTGTTGCAGCCTACCTCGGGCGAGTGGCGCGACAAAACCAGCAGCGCGGCCAAGGCGATCGCCGAGGGAAAGAGTTTGCAGAAGCAGGGCGTGCTGCTCCAGGTGCTGTCCGGCATCTTCGGCTCGCTCCGAGGCTCGTCGGCCGACAAAAAACCGGACGAACCGGTGCGGCTGACGCCGATCCAGGAAGAGATGATGAAGAGCATCCAGGAAAAGGGGAGCAAGGTCGGGTTCAATACCGTGATCCGGATGATCGCCGTCAGTGACCGGTCCGAGCAAGAAGCGAAGGCGGCGCTCGAAACGGTCGGTACGGCGCTCGGCCAATATACCTCGCCCGAACTCAACTTCTTGAAGCGAGTGGCCCCGCCGGACATGCGCCGGTTCGCCGCCGACTACATCACCCGCCGGTTCGACGGCCCGTCCTCGATCCTCAATACCGAGGAGCTGGCGTCGCTCCACCACTTTCCGAACCAGTTCATCGAGACGCCTGCCGTCGAGTGGCTGGCCGCCCGCGTCCTACCACCACCGTCGAACTTGCCGCCCGAGGCCGAGGGCACGGTGGTGCTGGGCAAAAGCGTGTACCGCGGCGAGGAGCGGCTGGTGCGCCTGCAGGCCGACGACCGCCGCCGCCACCTGTACGCGATCGGCAAGACCGGCGTCGGAAAAACGACGCTGTTCACGTACCAGATCGAGCAGGATATCAAGGCCGGCCGCGGCTGCTGCTACATGGATCCCAACGGCGACGCCGTCGAGCACATCCTCGGGTTGATCCCGAAGTCGCGGGCCCAGGACGTGGTCTACTTCGATCCGTCGGACACCGAGCGGCCGATGGGGCTCAACGTGTTGGAATGGAAGCGGCCCGAGGACAAGGATTTCCTCGTCGCCGAGTGGCTCGAGATTTTCTACAAGCTGTTCGACCCGAACCGGACCGGCATGGTCGGGCCGCAGTTCGAGCACTGGGGCCGGAACGCCTCGCTGTCGGTCATGGCGCGGCCGGGCGGCGGGACGCTGATTGATATCCCGCGCCTGTTCACCGACGACGCGTTTCGGGAGGAAACGGTCAGCTACGTGACCGATCCGGTGGTCCTGGCGTTCTGGAACCAGCAGATGGCCAAGACGGCCGATTTCCATAAGTCGGAAATGTACAACTACTTCAATTCCAAGTTCGGCCGGTTCATGACCAACGACATTGTCCGCAACATTATCGGCCAGAAGACCTCGGCGTTCGATTTCCGCGACATCATGGACAGCGGCAAGATCTTCTTGGTCAACTTGTCGAAAGGCAAGATCGGCGAAACGAACTCCTACCTGCTGGGCATGATCTTGGTAAGCAAGCTGCAGGTCGCGGCGTTCCAACGGGCCGATATCCCCGAGGAACAGCGGAAGGACTTCTACCTGTACGTCGACGAGTTCCAGAACTTTACGACCGATACGTTCAAGACGATCCTGTCCGAGGCGCGGAAGTACCGGCTCAATTTGAATATCACGAACCAGTACATCGCCCAGCTGCCGGAGGCGATCCGCGACGCGGTCATCGGCAATGCCGGCAACCTGGTCAGCTTCCGGATCGGGGCAGGGGACGCCGAGTTCATGGCCAAGGAGTTCCCGGACATCACCCAGCAGGACTTGGTCAACCTGACGTTCGCGAACACCTACGCCAAGCTGCTGATCGACGGTACGCCGAGCCGGCCGTTCTCGATGCGGACGGTCAAGAGCGATACCCAGCGCCACACCGAGCTGGCCGAGGCGATCCGCCAGCTCTCGCGGTTGAAGTACGGGAAGGACCGGACGGCGGTCGAGGCTGCGTTCAAGCAGCAGATGCCGGCCGTAGCCGCGGTGCCCGAGGCGCCGCCGGCCAGGGAGGCCTAGCGATGCTGGTTGTCGTCGGCCTTGTCATAGCTGCGCTCCTTGGGTTTGGCATCTGGTATGCCCGCCGTTGGTATGCGGGGTGGCTGACCCAGCAAAAGGCCGAGGCGTACGCCGAATGGCGCGGGTCGCAGCGCTACACGATGCTCAAGATCCTGCCGCCCAAGAACAACGAGAAAACGCCGCTCTCGGCCGAGCAGATGTTTGCCGCCTTGCACGGCGTGTTCCGGGAAACGGCGTTGTTCCAAGACGAGGTGAGCTTCGAGATCGCAGCGCACGACAAGTTCATCCACTTTTACGTCCACGTACCCGTGCACCTGCGCGAGTTCGTCGAAGGCCAGATCTACGCGCAGTACCCCTCGGTCGAGATTTTCGAGGTAGAAGACTACGCTTCGCTGGGCGAATCGCAGCCGCTCTCCGGTACGGAGCTCGTTTTCACCAAAGAAGACGTCTATCCGATCTCGACCTTCCCGAACTTTACCGTCGACCCGCTGTCCGGTATCACCGGCGTGCTCGGCGGGGCAGGGGACAGGCAGCAGATCTGGATACAGCTCATCGTCAAGCCGGTCGCGGAAGCCTGGCAGGAGAAGGGGATCGAGTTCGTGGCTGCGAAGCGGCTGGGCGTCTCGCTCAAGAAGAAGGGCTTCTTCCTACGGATGCTCACCACGATCGCCAAGGCGGCGGTCGAGCTCATCGGGGCGTTGATCCGGCCAGGCGCGGGTGGGGGAGAGGGCGGCGATGCAGGCGGCGGGGATGACAAAAAGCCGCAGCTGTCGGCGCCGGAAGAAGCGGCGCTCAAGGGTATCGAGTCCAAGATCACGAAATTGGGCTACGAAACGAAGATCCGGATCCTGGTCACTGCTCCGGACCCGTACACTGCCCGGAGCAAGGTCGAGGCCGTAACCGGCGCCTTCAAGCAGTTCAGCACGACGAACATGAACGGCTTCCGGGCGGCCGGCCTGACCGAGAGCCGCGAGATCCTGCAGGCCTATCGGTCGCGGGCGTTCGACGGTGAGGGCATCATCATGAATACCGAGGAGTTGGCCTCGGTCTACCACCTGCCGGCGATGACCGTAGAAACCCCGAACTTGGCGTGGGCCGGCAGCAAGAAGGGCGAGCCGCCATCCAACCTGCCGATGGTCGGGGCGGTCGACGACAACGAGGTCACATTCTACGGCACGACCGATTTCCGCAGCTTCAAGCACAAGTTCGGCATCAAGGCGCGGGACCGCCGCCTGCACATGTACGCGATCGGCAAGACCGGCACCGGCAAGTCGACCTTGCTGCAGAACATGATCGTCGACGACATCTACAAGGGCCGCGGCGTGGCGGTCGTCGACCCGCACGGCCAGCTCGTGCAAGACGTCTTGAAGCTCATCCCGAGCAACCGCATCAAGGACGTCATTTACTTTAACCCGGCGG
>JAYRIO010000063.1:0-1642 GCA_041906745.1 Patescibacteria group bacterium | reverse complement strand
CCTCGATCGACCAGTACACGCCGTTGCTCGAGGAGAGCGCGGTCACTATGGATGCCGGTGCGGCTGAGGCGGCGGCAGACGGCTTCCTGACCCCGAAAGTCATCGACCACCCGTTCGTGACTGAATCGACGAAGCTCGAGCAGCACTACGTGGTACAGGGAGGCGATACGATTACGGGCATCGCCGACCGTTTCGGACTCCACGTGGCCACGATCGCCCAGCGGAACGCGATCAAGCCGGCCGACATCGAATCTCTGCAGCCCGGCAGCACGCTGACGATCCCCGCCGCCGACACCTCGGACTCCATGGACTGGCTCGTGCAGCTTAACGAACAGAAAGAGGCTGACCGCCAGAAGGCGCTTGCAGACGCTGCCCAGAAGAAGGCCGCGCAGCTGGCCGCCGCGAAGAAGACGACCAAGGTCACCGCCAGCTCCGGCTTCGATCGGGTCGCCGGGATGAACTTCATCGTACCGATCAAGTACACGGCGATCGCCCGCCGGCTGCAGCGCGATCACTTCGGGATCGATTTCGACGCGCCGGTCGGCACGCCGGCCAAGGCCGCGCAAGATGGCAAGGTCATCCAGGTCACCGGGGGCTGGGCAGGCGGCTTCGGCAACTCCATCCTTGTCGACCATGGCGGCGGCGTCACGACGCGCTACGCCCACCTGTCCAAAATCGGCGTCAGTGTCGGCGAGACGGTCAGCCAAGGCCAGGTGATCGGCTGGTCGGGCAATACGGGTTTTTCGACCGGACCGCACCTGCACTTCGAGACGCGGGTCAATGGCAAGGCGGTCGATCCCTTCCACTAGCTATTCCGCGCTGATCGCGCTATCCTAGCTGGCATGTTTGTCGACGAGGCGGTCATCAAGGTGAAAGCGGGCAAGGGCGGCAACGGGTCCGTCTCGTTCCGGCGTGAGAAGTTTATCCCGGAGGGCGGACCGGACGGCGGCGACGGCGGCGACGGCGGCAGCGTGTTCGTCGTCGTCAAGGAAAGCATGCACGGCCTGGCCCGCGTCCAGGCGCACAAGTCGTTCCAGGCCGAGTCCGGGCAGGGCGGGATGGGCAAGAAGGCGCACGGCCGTGCCGGCGAGAGTATCGAGATCGAGGTGCCGCCAGGAACCGTGGTGTACGAGCAGGGCGCGAGCGGCGAGCGGGTACTGGTTGACCTGGGAGCGGGCACGGACAGCAGCGTACTGGTCGCCCGTGGCGGCCGGGGCGGCCGTGGCAACGTGCACTTCGCCAACTCGGTCGACCAGGCGCCGCGCTACGCGACCCCTGGCGTCCCCGGCGAGGAAAAGACGCTCCACCTTGTCGTGCAGCACTTGGCCGACGTCGGGTTGGTCGGTATGCCGAACGCTGGCAAATCGACGCTGCTGGGCCGTTTGAGCGCCGCCAAGCCCAAGGTGGCTGACTACCCGTTCACAACGCTCGAGCCGCACCTGGGCATGGTCAATATTGGCGACGACCGGGTAGTGATGGCCGATATCCCCGGCCTGATCGAGGGCGCCGCTGCCGGCAAAGGGCTGGGGCACCAGTTCCTGCGCCACCTGATGCGCACCACGGTCCTCGTTCACCTTGTGGATGCCCAGCACGCCGACCCCGAGGCGGCGTACGACACCATTCGCCGCGAGCTGGCCGCATT
>JAYRIO010000062.1:0-10224 GCA_041906745.1 Patescibacteria group bacterium | reverse complement strand
CCTTGACCGGTATCAAACGAGCCAGTGCCTGCTCAAACAGCTTGATCGCTTCTTCCCGTGTCTCATACAGGACTTCTTCACGGATCATCGGACTGCCTCGTAGTAATCGCGATACTGGCTTCGATCGCAGCAGGATGATTGGGATATGGTGGCAATCAGCCCACCCGACTTCAATTCCGCCGCCCCACGAAGGATCGTCACCAGCAACGACTAGCACGGAGGTCCGTTCGACTATCTGCTCGCGTTCAAAAGCATACACTTCTTGCGGCGATGCTGCAGCATTCTGGATCGGATCGTAGTGGTGGTACGGCACGAATGCCGGAACACCGGTACTTCGCTGCCAGGCCTGAGCCAACTCGTCATGCCATCGCTTTACCGTCTTCGTTTTCTCGCGCTGGTGATGCGCAATGCTTTCTTTGAGAACAAAAATATTCCCTGGGATGTTGATGGCTTTCGTGAGTTCTGCAGAAGAAAGCTGTATGTCTGTCAGCGCCCCGCAGATATACGCTGTCTTCACCTGTCCGTTCGTCTCCAATGGCTTAAGGTCCCCTTTCACTATCTAGTGTAGTTGTATCAAGCGGTTTCGGTGCGGACCAAGGCGCGGATTGGGGAGAAGCTGGCGCGGTGGTGGCTGGAAGCGCCGTGCGTGCGCAGCCGTTCCTGGTGGAGCGGCGAGGGATAGCCCTTGTTGCGGTCGAACCGGTACGGGCGAACCGCAGGAGTTGAGCGGTGCAGCGTCCGCATCATCCGGTCGCGCTCCACCTTGGCGATGACGCTGGCGGCGGCGATGCAGCGGACATGCTGGTCGCCCTTGATGACGGCCACTTGCTCGATCGTCAGCCCCTTGAACGGATACTTGCCGTCGACCAGCGCGGCCGTCGGGACAACCGACAAGCTGCCGATAGCGCGCGTGGCCGCCACGGAGAGGCTGGCTGCCAACCCGATTTCGTCGAGTTCGGGCAGGTCGACGACGCCGACCGCCCAGCACAGTGCGATCCGCTTGATCCGACGCGACAACTGCTCACGCTTCTCCCGGTCAAGTAGCTTTGAGTCACGCAGACCCAGAATCCGACGTTCCGGCGGCAACACCACGGCCCCGACGACGAGCGGCCCGGCCCAGGCGCCCCGACCGACCTCGTCGACACCAACGACGAACCGGTGCCCCGCGGCATACAATGGACGTTCGTGCAGTTCATCGGGAATCGGCGTGGTGCCACGGATTACCATAGTCCAATCGCGTTCGGGATATGCAGAACGTCGTCACCGTCCACGTTCACAAGGTCAATACGCAGCTGGGCGGCAGGATAATCCTGGGAAAACCGTGCCGCCAACTGGCGCAGCTTCCGCTGTTTTTGATAGCCGACACGCTCGATCGCGTAGCCGAATTTCCCTGTCCGACCGGCCTTGACCTCGACAAGCACCAGCACCTCGCCATCCCTGGCCACGATATCAATTTCCCCGAGCGGGTAGCGCTTATTGCGCTCGAGGATGTCGTACCCCAAACGCGAAAGGTACTCGGCCGCCCGGTCTTCGCCGGTATTGCCGAGTACCTTCGTGGAATACACATCGCCCTTAGTGGGGTAGGCTGAAGTTGATCTTGACGTTGCCAGGATGGACCGTGACCGGGTTCTTGTTGCCGGACACGTCGTTGTCGCCGACGTTCGTGTCGATGTCTTGGTTGTTATGGACCCGGTTGTGGTTGCGGACGTCCTGGTTGGCCGAACGGTCGACATCGACGTCGGTGCCGTTCTCGGAATCATCGAGGGTGCCGCTGTTCGTCGTATCGACCGACACGTCGTTGTCGCCGAACTGGTCGGCGGGCACGTCCTTGCCGTCGACAGTGACACTCACGCTCTCAGCGACGTCGCCCGCGTTGTCCGAACCATGGGAGGACTCCGTTGCCACGGTGTTCGCTGCCGCATCCGCTGGCTCGGCACTGTCCGCGCTCGACGACACGGCGTCGACCGGCGCCAGATCCTCAAGGTCAAGGCCGGCGAGCTGGTCGGCGACCGTCGATTCGTGTTGGACCGCAACGGCTGCGGGGCGTTCGTCGGCAACGACCAAGCCTGCGCCAAGCGCCACGATCGACAACGCGCCCGCCAGGACTTTCTCTCCCCTTGAAAGCTTGAGTGATCGTAGCATTGGCAGCTCCTTCCTATCCCTAAGACCCTTCGACTGTACACCTCTGTCCGCGAAAAGCAAGGGTAGCCGTCCTACCAAAAAAACAGCGCGGTTGGCGCTGGTTTCAAACTGGGTACCGGTGCGGAAGCAGGCTACTTGGCTTCGTCCGTCTCGGCAGCTTCGTGTTTTGCCTTGGCGGCTTCTACCTTGGCCTCGGCGTCGGCGTCGGCCTTGGCTTCTTCGGCGTCGCGAGCCTCGGCCTCAGCTTCTTGGGCGGCCTTGATTGCTTCGGCCTCAGCCTCGGCGTCCGCCTCTTCCCACACCGCGAATTCCTTGAGCTCGCCCTTCGATTTGCGGGCGATCTGGCGCGGCGTCAGGTCGCGCAGGTAGTAGGGTCGAGCCTGGCGGATGTCCAGTCGGCGGAGCTTTTCGATCTTGGTGATCGACGGCAAGTGGAGCGGGAAGATCCGCTCGATCCCGATGCCCCCGCTGACGCGGCGGACCGTAAAGGTACCGCTGGTGCCGCGGCCGCCGCGGACGACCAGGACGACACCCTCGAAGATCTGGATCCGTTCCTTGTTGCCTTCGGTCACCTTCTGGTGCACGCGGACAACGTCGCCGGCCCGGAGTACCGGGATGTTTTTCTTGAGTGATGCCGCCGAGGCAGCGGCAAGGAGCGATACGTTCATGCTAGGCCGCCTTCTTGGTAGCGTCGGCTGCAGGCAGCACGTGGACGAACTGCACCGACTTCAGGGTGTTGGTGAACCGGCGGTGCTTCTTGCGCTGGAAGGTGACGACACCGCCCACGACCGCGAACAGTGTGTCGTCGGCGCCGCGAGCGACGTTCGTACCAGCATGGTACTTGGTACCGCGCTGCCGGATGATGACCTCACCCTGCGCCACAATTTGGCCGCCGTAGCGCTTGACGCCAAGCCGCTTTGACTGAGAATCGCGGCCTAACCGAGTTGAACCTGCAGCTTTCTTATGCGCCATACAACCTCTGGATGCCTACTCCGTGCAGAGCAGGGCGATGTCCCGTGCGATCCACTGGTCGGATCGGGTAACTGGTATTGAATCGAGAAGATGGTAGCCGAAGCGGGGTAACCTGTCAACGAGGCGCTGCAAGAGGGATTGGTCGCGTACCAATGGAAACACCGCTACTAGCCGGCCGCCGGGCACAAGCAGCTGCCGTCCGGCGCGCAACAAGACTTCGTACTGGGGCGTGAGCCGGACAAAGAGCTGCTCCTGCTCAGGAGCAGTCAGCGCCCGGGTCGCTGGCGGCCCCAGGAACGGCTCGGTCGCGATCGCCGCGATGCTGTGCGGCGACAGCAGGTCCGCCACCTTCTCGATCGGCGAGGTCAGGATGTGGTCCGCGTCGTACGACCCGATCCGGTAGGTCTGGGCCGCCCAGGCCAAATTGCGCCGCGTCGCCTCGATCGCCGCGGGATCGATATCCGCCCCGAGTACCTGGCTACCAAGCAGCATGCCCTCGAGCAGGATCCGGCCCGTTCCGCAGAACGGATCCAGGAGTACCGCCGCGTCGGCAGCCGGCTGCTCGCCAAGCGCAATGTTCGCCATCATCCGCGCCAACTTGGTGGGCAGGATGCCGCGCTTCATGTCGATCACCGGCAGGTCGCGGTCGCGCCGCGTGTACTCGTCGATATCCTGCACGTCCGTGATCCGTACCAGCGAGTACGCGCCGGGAGCGCCAAGTACCAGCCACTCGGAGCCGTCCGCATCCCGGATTCCCTTTGATTGGGCCGCGGACAGGAACGGTCCGTCCGTCGGTACGACATAGCGCTTAACGGCGCCCTGGGCCGACTTGAGCCCAGCCGCCAGGGGCGTGGCAGCGATGCCTTGGGCGGTGCTGGAGATACCGACGAGCGGGTGGTTGACGAGGGCGGCGAGCGCGTCGCCGACCGAATCCCGGTCGGGGAGGGCATCCGCCTCCACACGCCCCGCCTTGACTGCACCGCCGAGCAACCGGAACCACTCGCCACCAGGAGTACGGTCGACTTTGACGAGGGCGACGCCGCTTGTTACGGTAAGGTCGCGAATCGGACAGCCCAGGCGACCAAAGACCGCCCGCAGTTCGTACACCGACAACTGCTCGGAACGGCCCAGGACAACGGCCAGGAGAGGGGAAGTATGAGTTTCGTCCATCTGCACACGCATAGCCACTACTCGCTCCTCGACGGGCTGTCGAAGATCGACGGCCTGGTCGCGCGCGCCAAGGAGTTCGGGATGCCAGCGATGGCGCTCACCGACCACGGCGTCATGTATGGAGCGATCGAATTCTACCAGAAAGCGATGGCTGCTGACTTGAAGCCGATCATCGGGGTAGAGGGCTACGTCGCCCGCCGGACGCTGCACGACCGCGAAGCCCGGTTCGATGCCAAGCCCTACCACCTGACCATGCTGGCCCGGAACCTGACCGGCTACAAAAATTTGGTGAAGATGGTCTCGGTGTCGCACCTGGAAGGCTTTTACTACCGCCCGCGCGTCGACAAAGAGCTCATGAAACAGCACGCCGAGGGTGTCACGATCCTGACCGGCTGCCTCAACAGCGAGCTCTCGCGCCTTATCTTAGATAACCAGATGGACGAGGCCAAAAACCTGATCCGGTACTACCTGGACACCTTCGACCGCGACCAAGTCTACCTGGAAGTCCAACACCACCCGGCGCTTAAGGACCAAGGGACCGTCAACCAGGCACTCGAGAAGCTCGGCAAGGAATTCAACGTTCCGCTCATCGCCACCGGCGACAGCCACTACCTGAGCCACGACGACCAAGAGGCGCACGAAGTCCTGCTCGCCGTCGCCACTGGCAAGGACGTCGACGACGCCGACCGCATGACGCTCAAGGATGTCGACCTGTCGCTGTCGACGCCCGACGAGATGAGGACCCGCTTCGCCGGGTACGAGGGTGCGGTCGAAAATACCCTCCGTGTCGCCGAGTCGGTCGACCTGCAGTTCGACCTGGGCAAGAATATCCTGCCCAAGTTCCCGCTGCCCGCAGGCAAGGCTGATGCCCAGAGTTACTTCGAAGAGCTGTCCTGGCAGGGCTACCATGATCGGTACGGCGAGGGCACGCCCGAGGCCGACGAGCGCCTGAAGTTCGAGCTCGACGTCATTAAGAACATGGGCTTCGCCGACTACTTCCTGATCGTAGCCGACTTCGTCAGCTGGTCGAAGAACCAGGGCGTGGTCGTGGGCCCAGGCCGCGGCTCAGCCGCCGGCTCGATCGTGGCCTACTGCCTGGGCATCACCGACCTCGATCCTTTAAAGTACGACCTGCTGTTCGAGCGTTTTTTGAACCCCGACCGCATCTCCATGCCGGATATCGATATCGACTTCGCGGATAACCGCCGTGACGAGGTGCTTCGCTACGTCCAGGAAAAGTACGGTCAGGAACGGGTCGGTCAGATCATTACCTTCGGTACCATGGCCGCCCGCGGCTCAATCCGCGACGTTGCTCGCTCGCTCGGCATGAGCTTCGCCGACGGCGACCGGATCGCCAAGCTCATTCCGCCCAAGCCAGGGACGACGCTCAAGGAATCGCTCGAGGTCGCCGAACTCAAGCAGATCTACGATACCGAGCCCGAAATGAAGCGCCTGATCGACATGGCGATGAAGCTCGAGGGCGTGGCCCGCCATGCCTCGACCCACGCCTGCGGCGTGATCGTGGCCGACCAAGCGCTGACCGAGTACCTACCGCTCACCGTCAACCAAAAAGGGCCGATGACCGCGCTCACGCAGTTCGGCATGAAGGACTGCGAGACGATCGGTCTTCTGAAGATGGACTTCCTGGGCCTGTCGAACCTGACGATCATCAAGAACGCGCTCCGCATCATTAAGAAGCGCCACGACGTCGACATCAACATCAGCGCACTGCCCCTCAACGACCGGCCGGCCTACGAGCTGCTCTCCCGGGCCGAAACGACCGGCGTCTTCCAGCTGGAATCCGACGGCATGAAGCGGTACCTCAAGGAACTCAAGCCGTCCGAGTTCGAGGACATCATCGCCATGTGCGCCCTGTACCGCCCGGGCCCGATGGAGTTCATCCCCGATTTCATCGCCCGCAAACACGGCCGCAAGGAGATCAAGTACATCCACCCAAGCGCCGAAAGCGTCCTCAAGCCGACCTACGGCATCATGGTCTACCAAGAGCAGATGATGCAGCTGTCACGCATCCTGGCCGGCTTCACCCGCGGCGAGGCCGACACGCTCCGCAAGGGCGTGGCCAAGAAAGTCAAAAAGATCCTGGACAAGATCGAGCCGCAGTTCGTGGAAGGCTGCGTCAAGGTCGGTTTCATCACCAAGCAGCAGGCCCAGGACGTCTGGCAGGAATGGCTGGCCTGGGCCAAGTACGGCTTCAACAAGAGCCACGCCGCCTGCTACGCCCTCGTTGCCTACCAGACCGCGTACCTCAAGGCCCACTACCCGGCCGAGTTCATGGCGGCGCTCATGACCTCGGACATCCATAACCTCGACCGCATCTCGATCGAGATCGCCGAGGCCGAAAAAATGGGCCTGACCGTCCTGCCGCCGTCGGTCAACGAGTCGTACAGCGAGTTCGGCGTCGCCGGCTCCGGCAAGGAAATCCGCTTCGGCCTCGCCGCCATCAAAAACATCGGCGAGGCGGTGGCCGAAAAGATCGTCGAGGAGCGCACGAACGGCAAATACGCCAGCCTGGAAGACTTCTGTACCCGCTTGGGCGGCGCCACCATCAACCGCAAGGTCTTGGAAAGCCTGGCGATGTGCGGGGCGCTCGACGAGCTGGCCGAACGGCAGCAGCTGCTCGACAACGCCGACCTCATCCTCAAGTTCATCCAGGGCTACGACAAGGAGAAAAACAGCCAGCAGGCCAGCCTCTTTGGCGAGCTGACGCAGGCCGCGCCGCAGCACCACCTGCAACTCACTGCCACCGCCCCGGCCAGCAAGCAACAGCGGCTCGCCTGGGAAAAGGAGCTGCTGTCGGTGTACGTGAGCGAGCACCCGCTCGGCGACTACAAGGATAAACTGGGCAACCTCGACCCGATCCGCGCGCTCGACCAAGCCAAGCCCGAGGCGAAAGTGGCGATCGGCGGGATTATCACGCAGCTCAAGACGATCACTACCAAAAACGGCGAGGCGATGGCCTTCGGCAAATTAGAAGACATGACCGGCGCCGTCGAGGTGGTGGTGTTCCCGAAAACGCTCAAAGAGAACCCGGCCCTCTGGGTGGCGGACGCCGTCCTCATTGTGAAAGGCAAGGTGAACGACCGTGACAACGAACGGAAGGTGATCGTCGACCACGCCGCCTCGCTCGCCGACACCAAGGTCGGCACGCGCTCGACCCAGCTGAAAGAAGCGCCGAAGCCGGTGCCGATCAACACCGAGGGCGTGAAGATGCTCCACCTCCTCATCGACAGTACCGTCGACCGCGCCATCTTGAATGCCGTGAAAGATGAGCTCGCCAAATCGGCGGGCGACATTCCCGTCACCTGTATCCTGCAGGGGCCGGAGCCGAAGTCCCTGGCCACCAACCTCAAGATCTCACTGACGAACAATCTGGTGTTCGACCTCAACCAGCGGTTGGGCCAAGAGCGGGTCCTGCTCGTCCGCTAACGCAAGGATCATCTCGTCATCCAGGGGCAGGATATTGTCGAGCGGCAGCGCCGACACCGGCCACCAGCGCACGTCGGCTACCTTGCCGCCCTGCACCGTCCGCTCGCCGCCGACCACCTCGGCCCGGAATGCCAGCAGGATCGTGTGCGTCTCCTTGGTGTCGGATTCCCAGATCATCGCCTTGACCGACGACCGGCGCGGATCGACGCGGACCGCATAGCCGGTTTCTTCGAGTACCTCCCGCGCTGCGGTCTCGTGGGGCAGCTCGCCGAATTCCACCTTGCCGGCCGGCATCTCCCAGCGCCCGTGCGCGCCCGGCAGGTCTGGCTGGTTACGCCGCGTGAGCAGCACGTTGCCCTGGCCGTCGAGTACTACTGCGCCGGCGACCACGATCTGTTGCTGGCGCTTCGGGATTGGCTGCATAGCGGCACCATCTCATATGCGGGCCGCCCTGTCCGCCGGGTTTTCCACTTGCGTCGGATACGGACCTGGCCAACAGTAAGGGAAGACTACCGAAAGGAACGTGGCAGTTGTTAACAACCACCCTGTATTTCGTGTCCGACAATGTCGGAAAAATCAGTACCGCAAAGCGCATCCTTGAAAAGCAAGGCTTGCGGATCCTCCCGGCCCGCCTGTCGTTCGTCGAACGGCAGGACCAGAATCTGCAGGTCATCGCCGCCGATAAGGCGGAGCAAGCGTTCAAGGAACTCCAGAAGCCGGTGATCGTCACCGATGCCGGCTGGTACGTCCGCGCGTTCAAAGGCATGCCTGGGCCGAACGCAAAACAATTTTTCGACTGCATCGGCATCGACCGGCTCCTCAAGGCGCTGGCCGATGACGAAGACCGGTACTGCGAGATGCAGCACGTGCTGGCGTTTAAAGACCACGGCTATGAGACGCAGGTCTTTACGGGCACGGTCTTCGGCGAGCTTACCCGCTCGACGCGCGGCACGAACATGACCTATCTCTGGTCGGACGTGGGCAAGATCTTCGTACCGCACGGATGGCGCAAAACCCAAGCCGAGATGTCGGACGAGGAACAGCTGCAGTTCCGTGAATCCACCAGCGACTACTACGCGGCATTCATTGCCTGGCTACGAACGCAACACCATGCGTTCGTGCACAGCAATGGCCATATCGCATGAGCCAGGCCCCTTCGGGGGCCGTTCTTTTTGCTACGCTGCCACCATGAGGCCGAGCAAGCGACGCATCGCCGAGATCCAACAGACCGTGCTCGACTGGTACGCGGGCAACCAGCGCGACTTGCCCTGGCGGCAGACGCACGACCCGTACAAGATTTTGGTGAGCGAGATCATGCTCCAACAGACCCAGGTGCCGCGCGTGATCCCGAAGTACGAGGCGTTTTTCGAACGGTTCCCGACGATCAGTTCATTGGCAACGGCCACTGCAGCCGATGTCATCCGCGAGTGGAAGGGCTTGGGGTACAACCGCCGCGCCCTCAACCTACAACGGGCGGTCCGGGTCGTTACAACCGAACTCAACGGCGTCTTCCCGGCCACCGTTGACGGCCTGCAGCGGCTCCCCGGCGTCGGCCGGTACACTGCCGGGGCCGTCATGAATTTTGCCTTCGGCATCGACACGCCCGCCGTCGATACCAACGTCCGCTTGTTTATCGATGTCGTGGTGCCAACGAGGAAATCCCGCACCGACCGTGAGTACTACGAGCTCGCCGAACTCCTGGCCCCAAACGGCAAACCGCACGTCTGGCTCCATGCCGTGATGGACTACACCTCGGCCGAGCTGCGATCCAAGCGCCCGAAGCCGGTGGTCAAGAAGAAAGAAACCGAACGCTTCGTCGGCTCGAACCGCTACCTGCGCGGCCAGATCCTGGATGCGCTCCGCATCGCACCGGCCACACAAGACAATCTGTTCGAGCGCATCGCCAGCAAGATCGACGTGCCGCGCGAACGATTCCATAGCCTTCTCAAAGCGCTTGAACAGGAGGGATTCGTTGCACGAAAGAAAACGGCGCTCCTTCTTGCGGAGTAATACTGGAGAGTTATATCCTAGCCTGGCATCGATGCACATCGATGCACTGAACGGAAGGGATTTAACAATATGGAAGAATTTCGGGCATCACTCCGCTTTGCCGCCACGGCGGGTTGGTTCGTCTTCTTACTGAGTGTCGCTACCGTCGGCACCTTAGTCGCCAAGGTTGGTCCACCGTACGACCTATGGCACTTTGCTACGCCGCTTGCACTTTCGCTTGCCTCCGCGCTGTTGTTCACGTGGAAACTACAAGACCTTTCTGCCGAAGATCAGCAAGGAACTACCCAGGGTAAGCAATCAGAGAAAACTGGTCCCGCACAAAAGCAAGAGCTCGCATCGTATAAAAGGAGTGTGGTTGTTGCTCAAAGTATGTTTTTTGCTGTTATCGCAATTTCACTAGCCGCCTTCCTTAATATCCTTTTGTCCTAGACCCATCCGGGTCTTTTTTCTTTCCGTAAATCCTGCTACAAGCAAGGCGCGGAT
>JAYRIO010000061.1:0-2984 GCA_041906745.1 Patescibacteria group bacterium | reverse complement strand
GGAATGTTGTCTTGATCTTCTCGCGAACACCCCGCTCGTCCCGCTCGGGTAGCCCGCGTCCTCTGCGTTCAGCGACCAGCCGCCATTCACGCAAAACCCGAACACAGCAAGCGCGTCGGCGTGTGCTGTAGTAACTGACGGGCTGGTTGGCGTCGTAGTGAGATGATGATCGACGACAGGCGTACCGCTGATAGGACTAGACGTGTTGGCTCCGGTGACGCGGATAATTGCCACAGCGTCATCCGTGGTACCGCTCGTTACAGTCCACGAATAACTGGCTGGCTCCGAGTTTGCGACACGATACGATAGTGAATATGGACGAAAATAAAGTCCGTTCACTCCTGTCTCTAGGATGATCGATGTCCATCCTGCCGGGTTTGTGATCGATGCCGGATTGTTCGGCGCACCTGATAGCGCAAATGCCAGCATCAGGTCGCCGTTGACAACGTTCGCAGGTACGTTGCCGGATATTGTCGTGTTGGTGCCGCTGTCCGAGACATAGGCGAAAGTTATGCCGCCCTCCGTGAGATCGAATGCCGGTGAAGAGCCAGCCCCGACAGCAACACCAGACGCACCAATCAGCCCTCCATGCAGCAGCATTACGACATTTCTCCGGTGAGCAGATACACGTCGGCGGTCGCCTCTCGCGACAGCACAGCACGCCCGTTGGCCGGAAGCGTGAGCGGCTTGGAGCCGATCCGGTTGATTGTCGCAGTCGCAACAAACGTCACAACCGCTCCGGTCTTGTTCCATATTTCGCAGGATGCGTAAGCGTCGAAATCGGTGGAGTTATCGACGGTGAGATTGAGCGCCCCGGTCGTGCAGTACAGTACCTTTCCCTGGTGCGACGCTTTTGTGAGCGTGGTGCTGCCGGTGATTGTGACAATGGATGGTGCGGCGGCTTCGATGATGGCTCGTTGCGCCTCTACGGTACTTGCAGCGCAAAAGGTTCGGGCAGCCGCCAAAAAATTGGCAAGGGCAGCAGCTCCCGATCCCGTGAAGTACGGCAGCTTGTCGGCAGCGGAGGTCAGGCCAGCCAGCGCCGCCAACTCAGCGTCTTGTGCCTGCACATGAGTCCCGATCACCAGCCCGAGCGTGGTGCGCGCGGCAGCGGCATCGGCATCGTCCACCAGCGTTGCGCCGAATGCGGAAATGCCGTGCGCTTGGATCAGCTCCGCATGAGTGGTTACCGTTCCGGCGGGCTCGTACACACCAGAATGCGTGTGTCCGGTCGCCGCTTTCTCCGAGTCGAGTTCGTTGATAGCAGCCTGAACGGTCGTGGCCGCGATATTGCCGGCCGGAGTGTTGACGATGCTGGACGCCGAGTGGGCTGTCGAATCGGCTTCGTGCGATGTAGCGTAAGCATCGCCTGTCGCACCCGCTGATGGCCCATTGCACTCCAAAACCGACGCTGACCCCGAATTGGTGGTCGTCCACCAGAACCGGCTTTTCGTCGAGTCGGTATAGAGGTTATACGTCGATTCCAGCACGGTTCCGGCCGGCCACGCGGCCTGTGGAAATGTCCACGGACCACCCGACTGCGTGACCTCCAGATACAGCGAACACCGTTCTGGCACGTTTTGTAGCACTACGCTGGTAACGTTCGCGGTGAGACTCAGCACCGCGAACACGTCGCACGACCCCATGCAATCGACGGTCAGGACGCCACTGGAAAGCGTCAAACCGTTGCCGATGGTGAGCAACCGGGGCGTCACTTCATCGGCGGATTTCGCGATCCAGGTGGCGTCAAGCGTGTGGGTCCCGGCCGGAAGATTGATCTTCGCGCCGCCGTTGGTGCTAGCGACCACCGTGTCGCGAGACACGGTATCAGGGCTGCCCGCCGTCGCCACTCCTTCGAAAATCTCCCAATCCACCCCGCCGTAGGCCGATAGCTTGAAGCGGGCTTTCTTGCCGCTACCGACCGCCGCAACGATAGACTGGCAACCGGCAGGCACGCCGCCCATCGACAGCGTGCCCGTGCCGGTAGTCGTCGTCTGCTGGCGAGCGAGATCGCTGTTGATGTGGGTGATGGGCATGTCCCTACCCCGCTGCGGTCAGCCGCTTATTGGCGTCCTCGATGGCTCGCGCCAGCTCGTCTCGCGCCACGTCATCTGCGGCTCTCAGCGAATCCAACAAAGACACCACGCTCGCGTCGTCCTGGTAGGCGATGCGAGCCGCCTGAACCAGCATCTCGGCCATTTGCAAAGCTTGGTCTACGGTCATGACTTACTTGCTCCCCAACTGCGCGTCGTAGATGGATTCAGCGCGTTTGATGGTGGCGCGAACCACGCCCAGAGACGCCGAGAAACCGATGTCCACCGCTTTGCGCTGCGCCAATCCGTCCAGGTCATGGCGAGCCTCGTCGGCCAACTGCTGGACCTGAGTGGCCGCGTACAGCGCCGATTTGATGGAGTCCGCGTTAGACTCTTTCGAGTTGGCGACGGCTTTCAGCCGATTGGCGGTGCGGGTTCGCACTACCGCGAGCCGGGTGTACTCGGGCGCGAGCGCCATCTCCACCGGATTGTTGGCGTCGGCCAAAGTGCCGAGGGCGAACAATCCGCCGCTACCGGCATTGGCGGACAGATCGGCGGCAAACGTGGGAGAGCACAGCACCAATCCGAAGATAAAAGCGATGATGTACTTCATAATCATCACCTTAGTCGTCGATCTGGAAGGTAAGGGCCGCTGCCGCAAAACTGGCAGTGCTACCACTGGTGATGTTGCGCGGGGTGGTTAGCGCAGCATAAAAGATCAGTGTACCGCCGCTGGATGCGCTCAGATAACCGAAGCACTTAACCGTGCTCCAATCCGCAGTCGCGGCGGGAAAGGTGATCGTGCCATTGGTGCTAGTAGTACCGTTCGTGCCGCTCGACGCGGTGGTGCTACCGGAGGACTGCGTACCGGCCCAGTTAGCGAGAGACGCGGCAACGGCCACACGAGCATAAGACCCACCAGTCACCTCAGTCCCCGCCGCCGATTCGGTC
>JAYRIO010000060.1:0-12006 GCA_041906745.1 Patescibacteria group bacterium | reverse complement strand
CCATCTAACCCTCCTATCTTGGGTGTATTGTCGGGGACTGCCCCCGAACTGTCAACGCGTTGCCTGGTAGATCCGGCCGCCGCCCATCCGCTCGGCGAGTTCGTCGCGGTGCGGGGTGGGGGAGGGGTCGGTCTGCTTGGCTAGCGCCAGGTAGAAGCTGACGTAGTCGCCAAGTAGCGTGTAGGCGAGCAGATCCTGTAACAGCGTGCCGTCGCCGTCAAGCAGCAGCTCCTCGCCCGGCAGCTTGGCGAGCGCCAACAGCTGTTCGATCCCATTGAGGGCGAGCGCATCCGCCTCGGTGTCGTGACTGCTGCGGAAATTCAGCGTGTAGATGCCAGACCCGGCGCCCCCGAAGGCGCCCAGCCGCTCCACGGTGGCATGTTGGACCGTATCAAGCGGCTCGGCCCAGGCCATATGCTTGGCGTTCTGCGCCAGCTGCATCGTCCAGCGGACCGCCACCGGCAGGCAGGTATCGCTCGCGACCATAAACAGTTGGCGCCCCGAGAGCTTCTGCGCCAGGCTTTTCGCCGGGTTCTGGCCGGCCGGCACCGGCGTCTCCAGCCGCTCGGCATACTGGCGCACCGCCGCGACCGAGGGTTCGAACCGGACCGCATGCTTATCCAGGAACCCGAGCCGCTGCAGGGCTTCGACGAGCGGCGCCACCAGATACCCGAACGCTGCCCGCGGCGTAGAACCGTACTGGATCTGGTACCAGGGCGCCCGGTACTTGCGGCAGAGCGCACCGATCTCGCCGCCGGTCGTGATCGCGAACAGCTTGCAGCCGCGTTCAGCCGCCTCGCGGAAGCCGGCGACGGTCTCGGCCGTCTGGCCCGAGTAACTGATGGCGATCACCAGCGTCCGACCGTTCACGTAGGCAGGCAGCACGGCCGACCGGCCGACTTCCACCGGTACGCTACTGCTTTGTGCCGCCAGCCGCTTCGCGTACTCGCCGGCCAGGCCGCTGGCACCGGCGCCCAGTATGAATACGTTCGTCGCTTGGATGTAGTGCGTCGGCAGGGTCACCTGCGCCATCGAGCCCCAGCCGGACATGAGCTGGTCGGGAACGTCCCTCAACGACTGCAGCATGTTGCCTGCGTCGATGCCGAGCAGCTCGCTCGTCCGTTCTAAGGAGACCGTCTGATCCATGCCTTTGCTATAGCCGACCTGCCCGAATAAAAAAAGGCCTCCCGGGAGGCGTGTGGTGGACCCAAGGAGATTCGAACTCCTGACCTCGGCAATGCGAATGCCGCGCTCTACCAACTGAGCTATGGGCCCGTGCACCTGGCATGGTACCAGACTCCTTGGTACGCTGCCAGCGAATGAAGGTGCTTGCGATCGATCCGTCGAACCCCGAGCCGGCAGCGGTCGCTGCCACAGCGGACATCCTGCGCAAAGGCGGCGTCCTTATTTACCCAACCGACACCTGCTACGGCCTTGGCGCCGACCCGCGCAACAAGCGGGCCGTGCAACGCCTCAGCGCCATGAAGCAGCGGGACGAGTCGAAGAAGTTCTCGGTGATCACGAAAGACCTGGACCAGATCGGGTCGATCACGATCCTGAAGGATGCGCAGCGCGCGGTGCTCGAACGCTACCTGCCGGGACCGTTCACGTTCGTATTATTGGCCGCCAACCTCCAGCTCTTCGGCTCGAACACGATCGGCGTCCGAATACCGGACCACCCGGTCACCCGGCAGATCGCCGACGCGTTCGATGGTCCGTTCATTAGCACCAGCGCCAACCTGGGCGGCCATCCGGCGATCTATTCGTACCAAGACATCCAAGAGGATTTCTTGCACCTCATCGACCACGACAACTTGCCGGACCTGGTCCTTGATGCCGGTGTCTTGCCGCAGAACCCGCCGTCTACCGTGGTCGATTTGGTCAAGCAGCCCCCGGTCGTGATCCGCCAAGGCGCCGCCGAGTTCCGGTGGCCACTGGAAGCATAGAAGAAAAAAGCAATTGATTGTGTGGTGCCGCGGGTGGGAGTCGAACCCACATGGCCTTGCGGCCGACGGATTTTGAGTCCGTTGCGTCTGCCAGTTCCGCCACCGCGGCTAATTATTTGTCAGCTGCTGCTTCAGCCATTCCTTACCACTACCGGACTTTATATACACTTCGCGCTGCCGAGCAGCCACCGCGGCACGCGACCCTATACTAAAGGCTCCGTCTGCTCCCTACAAGAGAAGAGCGCCCGTGCGGACGCTCTTCATCATTGACCAGACGCAGGTTACTGCGCGGCCGCGACCTGGTCGATGCCAGTCACGAACTCGTAGATAGAGGGCGTGCCGTCCCGACGCCCGACCAAGAAATATCCGACCCTCGGATCGGTCGTGGCGGTTTTCTTGAAGGTAACGCTGGCGTTGCCATGCTTGTCGCTCTGTACCTCGCCAAGAATCACGCCCGAGGCCGAGAACGGGCCGCCGGATTGCGTGCCGTTGTTCTTGAGCTGTACGAAGATGATCCGGTAATTCGTGTCCGGCTGGGCACCGCGGAGCCGCAACCCGACCGACGTGCTATCGAGCGTAATCCGGCCCGACGCCAATGGATCCGAGCCTGTTTGCGACGGCCCGCAGATGCCGGCGGCGTCCGCGCACCGTACCAGGTCGACCCGGTACTCACCCCAAGCGGTCGTCGCCGCATAGGCGATACCGGCACCAAGGATACAACTCATCAGCAATCCCAGTACTACTGGTCGTTTCATACCCAACTCCTTTCGTAGATGCGGACTACAATCCCAGTGCAGCCTGCGCATTCACCAACCCGTATCCCGATGCGTCGTCACGACCCGACGGACCAAGATCGGTGGCGGTGCGTTCAAGACGCTGCAGCACTTCCGAACGGTTGCAGCTGCCGTTGCCGTCGGTATCGCAACGGCCGGGCATGGCACGGAGGAGCGCCACGACGCCTGCGACATGCGGCGAGGCCATCGAGGTGCCGGTCATCGTCTTGTAATTCTTGCCGCGGTACGTTGAGTAGATCGATGCTCCCGGTGCCACCAGCTCCAAGACAGCGCCGCGCGAGGAGTACCGGTCGACGCTCCCGTCCTGGTCAATCATGCCCACCGAAATCACCTCGGGGTACGCGGCCGGATACATGACCGGTCCGCCCGAGTTGCCGGCAGCCGCCACAACCACGATGCCTGCCCGGTCGGCGCGCGCCACGGCATCGTGGAGCGACGGGATGTCCTCGGATGCCCCAAGGCTCAGGTTGATGACGTCCATGTGGTTCGCGACCGACCAGTCGATGCCGGCGATAATATCCGACAGGTACCCGACGCCGCTTGAGCGGAGCACCTTGACGGGATACAGCTGCACGTTCGGCGCAACGCCGACGACGCCAAGCGAGTTGTTGGCGGCCGCGACGATACCCGCAACATGCGTCCCATGGCCGTTGTCGTCGTCCGGCGTCCGGGTCGGCTTGATGATGTTGACCCCGGTACGCAGGTTAGCCAGGAGGTCAGGGTGCTTGAGATCGATGCCGGTATCCACGATGGCGACCTTGACGCCGGAACCAGTATCCGTACCCCAGGCTGCCGGCGCATGGATCCGGTCGATGCCCCAGGAAACCGTTTGCGGCGCGGTCTTGGCGCTGTCGGCCCGCACCTCGATGTCGTCATCGATCCGCACCACGTCGGGGTTCTTGGCAAGCTCACGGCGGGCCCGGTCGCTCAGCTCGGCAACGACGGCCTGCTGGTCTGCCAGGTCGCCGACCTGGTGGATTTCGGTTGACACCGCGGCTGCCCGCTCGATGCGGGTATGCGCCGACCGTGACTTGAGTACGATGATCGACCGATGGGTGGCGCCGTCGGTGGCACCGGCGAAGGCGGGCAGCGCCGCCAGGGCGATCAGGCTTGCAAGGACGAGTGGCCGTACGGACGTATGCATACTACCTCCATATCGATGCACTATCTGTATCAGAGCCGGGTACCGATGACAACCATCCTGGTTTGCGTGGTAAGCGGCGGCCAGCACGTCACCAAGGCGACGCGGTGCGAAGCGTCGGCCGGCGCAAGGGCTTCGAAGGCGGCGGTATCCCACGGCCGGATCTGACGCTTGTCGACGACCTGATAGCGGTACTGGCTGCCCGCCACCGTGAATGCGAACGTGTCGCCGACCGCCGCCTGTCCGAGCGCCGCGAAGACGCTGTCGAACTCGTGCGACGTGGTATCGCTCGAGTGGCCGGTCACGAACACCAGCGATGCGTCGGAAAACTGCTCACCGCCGTACGACAAGCTCACGCCGTGCATGAGCGCCTCCCGGATCTTCGACCAGTCCGATTCGACGAGCGGGCTCGTACCGGCATCGACCGACAGCGGCGCCCGGATGCCCAGCCGGTCGTACGTGAACTCGTCGGGACCGATCGGCCGCGTGTCCGCAGGGAGCGCATGCACCGCCTGCAGCGTAGGACGCAGCAGGCTCGCCAGAAGCGAGCCATGCCACGCGATGATGCAGACAACCAGGAGTAAGAAGACGAGTGAAACCCGGCGGACCATCGAGCGTCGTTACTTGGCCTGCGCTTTCAGGGCGCGGGCGGCCATCAGTTCTACGAATACCCAACCGGCCAGCAGGACCGCTCCGGCGATCAGCCAGGGGAGCGAGCTGCTGTTCTTGGCATGGTCGGCAGCGCCTGCCACGCGCGGCAGCGCGTCTGAAAGCGCAGTACTGGCGCCCAAGACGTTGGCTGAGGCAAGCTGCACCGGCTGCTGGACAACTGCTGCCGAAGCCGCACTGGCGCTGACGTTGGCCGTGCCAGCACTGTTGCCCGAAGAACTTCCTGCTGAGGTTGCCGCGGCCTGTTGCTGTGGGGCATCCGACGACGCAGGGATTCCAGCCGGGGCGGCGGTCGGCGAGGACTGTGCCGCGACCGTACCCGCACTCGTGGCCGAACCCTGGGCCGAAGCGGTCTGGGCGCCAGCAGTCTTCGCACTGCCGAACCAGTTGCCGAACACATTGACGATGCCGAGCGAGAACTGCGACAGGTTGCCGCCGAACGAGTTCACGAAGTTGACCACATTCGCCATCACATTGATCGAACCGGTACTGACAGTGCCGACCTTGGAGTTGCGGGCGACCGTGTTATTGCCGGTATTCAGGTTCAGGTTGACGTTGTTGTCCACGTTCGCGGTCTGGTTGATGTCGGCGTCCACGGTGTTCGTCTGGTTGACCGTGTTCGTGTTTTCCGAATTGGCCCCGGTGTCGCTGTTACCCAGCTCGTTCACGATCACGCCGACGCCCGGCAGCACTGCCTCGCCAAGCCACTTGCCGAGCACGTTAATGAGGTAGAGCACCGGATGGCCCGAGTTGGCGATCGTCGTCACGCCGCCCTTGACGTCGACATCGCCAGTCACCACGTCGCCGACGGCGGTGTTCTGGTCGAGCGTGTTGCCGCCAGTGTTCGTCGCCACGTTGAAGTTGTTGGCGACGTTTGCCGTCTGCGTGACATCGAGCGAGGCATCGTTCGTGCTGTTGACGGTGTTCTGGTTGAGCGAGTTCGAGCCGGTGTTGCTGTTGCTTGGCAGCACCAGGTTGCCGTTGAGGTCGCCAAAGACCGACCAGATATCCAGATTCATGAGCAGGTTCGGCAGCTGGAGGTTGATCAGGTTCACCAGGTTGAGCGCCATGTCGATGCTGCCGGTCATGATGTCGCCGAGCGACGAGTTTTCCGTGATCGTGTTGTTGCCCGTATCGGCCAGGATCGTCACGTCGTTATCCACGTCGGACGTATTGTTGTTGATCAAGTGGACGACGTTCGTGCCGTTGATCGTATTGGTGTTGCTTGAGTTGACACCGGTGGTGTCGTTCGTCGGCAACAAGGTCCGTCCGTCCGACGCCAGCAGGTACAGGTCCTGCGACCCGCCAGTGAGCGACTGGACGCCGACGCTGCTACCTGGAGCGAAGACCGAGTTCGTCACATTCAGCAGGTTCACCGATCCCATGAGGTCGCCGGTCGCAATATCGCCGCCGGCCGTGTTCTGGTTGATCGCGTTATTGCCGCTGTTGGCGTTCAGGTTGATGCCGTTCGCGACGTCGGCGTCGTTGTTCTGGGTGACATCGGTCGTGGTGGTGCTGTTCTGCGTATTGTCGTTGACCGAGTTGCTGCCAGTCGTGTCGTTGGCCATGGTGCTGTCGCTAGCCGGAGCCAGGATATCGGCCGTGCCGTCTGCCGGGGCGGGTGATGACGACGGCGCAGCCTGCGGATCAGCCGGCGTCATGGCCAGCGGGTCGGTCGTATCGGTCGAACCCGGCTGCGCTACCGGCTGCGGGCCAGTCGGCGTCTGTGGGCCGGTCGGTGCCTGGGGTCCCGTGGGATTCTGCGGGCCGACCTGGCCCTGCGGACCCCGTACCGACGGATCGCCGGCTGCGCGGACCGCAGACAGCGGCAACGCCAACTGGGCGAAGCCAAGGCTCAAGATGATCCCGACCGAACTGATCCGAGTTGTGAGAGTTTGATGCTTCATAATGCCGCTCACTCCCTCCCCTATAGGTTGTTGTGCTGCTGATGGGGAGAAGGAAGTTGCCTTCCTCCGCCCACATCACTCAGCCAACTACTGAACGTTAGTTCAGGATGTTGGTGAAGGTGAAGTTGTACTTCTGGTCACCAGTCTTGACGTTGCCCACAGTCGTGTTGCGGTTCACGTCGTTGTGACCCGAGTCACCATCGATGGTCAGATCATTGTTGACCGACGCAGCGTTGGTGATGTCGATGTTGGCCGAATCGTCGACCGTGACAGTGTTCGAGTTATCCGAGTTGGCACCGGTGGTGTCGTTGGTGAAATCACCATTGACATCCGTGTTGCCCATATCCGGAAGGCGAATGCTGCCAGCGTTCTGATTGGCCTTGTTCTCTACGTCGACGCTGAAGTCGATGTCGCCAGTCGACACGTCGCCAACAGTCGTGTTGTTGTTGGTGTTGTTGTCGCCTGAGTTCAGGTCAGCCTCGATATCATTGCTGATAGCGGCGCTGTTGGTGACATCAATGTTCATGTCGCGAGTGACATCGAGCTCGTTGGTGTTATCCGAGTTCGAACCAGTGGTGTCGTTCGTGAAGTCAGCCGAGACGTCGCCAAGCGAGTCCATGCTGAGATCCATGTCGGCACTGTTGAGTTCGTTCGTGAATTCACCCTCGACATCGATATCGCCACCCATGACATCATCGACAGTCGTGTTGTTGTTCACGTCGTTGCCGCCGCTGTTCGCAGTCACCGAAGGGGTGTTGCTGACAGCTGACGTGTTGTCGACGGAAAGGTCAACCGAGTCAGTGATGTCGTAGGAGTTGTCGTTCGTCGAGTTGAAGCCAGTGGTGTTATTTTCACCGCTGACATCGACCGACGCCCAAGCGGAACCGGCACCGCTCATGAGGACGACAGCTGAAACAGCTGCGAGCGTCCGCAGGCGATCCCGAGCCGAAATGAAGTTGATCTTCATAGGGGCGTTTCCTTTCTACTTGTACGTATATACACACCGTATGCTGGTTGTACGTGGCCGCCGCATACGATAACGGCTCACGCATCGACCCAATGTTTGGCTGCTACTGCGCGCGGTGCGGAACTGATGCGCGTTGTAGCCGAGGAAAGAGGATGGGGGAGAGCTCTTGGAAGCGGACCAGGAGGATCGCGGCGATCACGAAGGTCAGGAGCTCGAGCGCGAGGTTGCCGTCGCCGCCGGCCGGGAAGAACTGTCCGCCGCCCTGCGCCGTCGTCTTCGTGGCAGCCGGTGCCTGGCTGATCGTAGTCGGCGGCAGCTGTGCGACCGTGACCGGTCCGCCTGACGTACCGCCTCCCTTGCCGCCGGTATCGCCGCCCCCGTTCCCGCCGCCCGGGAAGACGCCGCCGCCAAGGCCGTTGCCTTCGGTAATGAACTTGGCGACGATCGCGATGTCACCGGTCGTGATATCGCCGACGGTCGTATTGTCGCTGATCGTGTTACCGCCCGTATTGGCATCGACGGACGCCGTGTTCACGACAGTCAGCGTGTTCGTGACAGTTGTGTGGACGTCCTTGGTAACCGTCGTCGTGTTCTCGTTCCGGCTGCCGCTGCCGGTATTCGAGTTCGTGGACTGGATAGCGGCAGAGCCCTCGTCGGCAACGCTGCCAAGTACTTGGTCCAGCATGTCCTGACTTACTTGGTTCACTGTCGTATCGGCTGTAAGCTCAGCTGACGCATCGCCCGTTGTCACGTCGCCGACGGTCGTATTATTGGTGATCGTGTTATTGCCGGTGTTGATCGTGAAGTTGAAGGCGTTCGTCACGTTGGCCGTATTCGTGATCGTCGCCGTGAGGTCGCGGGTGACGCTGACATCGTTCGTATTGGTGGAGTCGGCGCCGGTAGTGTTGTTGGACAGGTCGCCGTCCAGCGCGAAGCTGGATGACGGCACAGCGACAAGCAGCGACAATGCGACTGCGTGCGCGACGATGTTGGATGAGAATCCCGTTCGGAAACGAGTGACCATGTTTCCTCCACCCCTAGTCGGATGCTATTACTATTTTTACGTTCGCGGTATGAATCCCTTAAAACGGACGATAGCCATACCCTCAAAAAGTTGTCAAGGGTGCGCCCACTCCTACCTGATCGCCCTGGTAGCACAGCGCCAGCGCGCCGGCTGCGTGCTGGTTACCTTGCCAATCTTGACGTGCGGTGTATCATGGCGGTTAGCCAATTTCAAGGAACACCAGTACGCGAAAGGTACGCTATGAAGCACGACTCGACCAGCCATCAAGCAGCGGACTCGATGCCGGTTCTTCCCTGGATTATCGGCGGCGTGCTCGGACTTGGCTTGCCCGCGCTCTCCATTACGTTTACGTACGGATTCCTCATCCATCTGCCGCGCGTCGACGGCTTCGTGCAGCGGGTCGGCCACCCATTCATGGCGTTGCTGCCGGGCTTGGCCGTCGCGATCGTGGCACTGGTTGCCGCCGGCTACTTGGCCAGCCGGAACACTGCCGGCCGCGTGATTGCCAGCATGGTCGGCATCGGCGGCATTGTCGCTACGATCGTCGTTCTTTGGACACAACTCCTGGTTCTCCGCCAAAGCTTCCCCCTGAAGCAGGTGGCGTTCAATGCCACGCAGTGGCATGACGCCGGCTGTGGCACGAGCCGGGTCCGGCAGATGATGCTGACCGGTTTGGTGCAGCAGATCCGCGGCATGACGCCCCAGCAGGTGACATCGCTCTTAGGGCCGAACGAAGTCGGTGAGTCGTCGTACTGCCTTGGGCCGGAACCGTCCGCGATCCCGACCGACCGACTGACGCTCCGCGTCCTCTATGATGCCCACGGCCAAGCGGTTGACGTACGGGTCAGCGCGAACTGACGAAAACGCACCCGCCAAGACACACAGCGCCCCGGTTATACCGGGGCGTTTGCTTGGCCGTTATCGTGCGTAGTGGCCACTGAAGACGCCGACCTTGTCATTCACGTCTTCGCACCGAATGTAGAAGCTGGTGGGCGGATCCTGGCTGTACGAGTACGCCTTCCCGCTCGGGTCGGTGAACAGCGAGTGGGCAATCTGCAGCACCTCGCGCGGCTGGACCCGGTCGCGGAAGAAAATATATCCCGGCGTATGGTCGGCATCGGACCGGTTCAAGACGAACTGGCAGTTGAGCCACGTCTGGGAGTCGGTATTGGCGATACGGAAGACCTCGTTCGTCCACACGACCTTGGCGTCGAGCACACTGTACTGCGCCGTGGCCGCCTGCTGGCGTGCGCGGTGCCACTGCAGGTATGCCAAGCCAAGAAGCAAGACCGCGACCAGCCCGAGCGCAAGCCGGTTGCGACGGTCGGCAAAGAAGGAACGGTTCATGGCTGCGAACCTTAACCAGCCGCCCCTGTCTTGTCAAGCAACAGGTGTGGGGACCTTGACTTTTTGCCCGTTCCTCCCTATAGTATCTGGTTTATGTCCGCTACCACATTCCTCTCCCTCGACGGGGCAGACCGGGCAGTCGCGCGCATGGCGCAGTCACGGTCCCTGGCCCGCATCGGCCGCCGGGCCGCGCAGCTTGCCTGGGCAGCGGTCTTCTTCGTGTCGGTCTTCCTTATCTTGTCAGCGCCGGCGCAGTTCGACCGGCTGACGTATACCCTCAACCACTGGCTCACCCAGGGTTCGAGCGTGAGCGTAGCCAGCGGGTTCTCTCCGGCCGACTTCTTGGGACACGAGCCCCGGGTGGCTGTGCCGCCGCTCGATGACAACGCACTCTACATTCCCAGCATCGACGTCCGCGCGCCGATCCTCTGGGACATCCCCGTGAGCGAGGCCTTGAACGGCTTACAGCAAGGCGTGGTGCAGGTTAAAGAATCCTACTATCCGGGCGAGGTCGGCCGCACCTTCATTGCCGGCCATTCGTCGGGCTACTGGTGGATGCATAACCCCTGGACGAAGGTCTTCTCGCTCCTTGATAAGGTGGCGGACGGCGACCTGGTGTTCGTGAAACGCAACGGCCAGGCCTACGCCTACGTGGTAACCAAGCGGGAAACGGTCGCACCGGACAAGGTCGACGTGATCCGCGACGAACACCTGGACCACAACCAACTGGCCTTGATGACCTGTACGCCGGTCGGCACCTCGCTCAACCGCCTGGTGCTGTACGCCGAGCCAGTCGCTACTGAATCCGGTACGGCGTCGCCGAGCCAGCACTAAGGAGCAGCAGGGCTCTGCCGCCGTCCTGGGCCAGCATCGGCACGGGGTCAGGGAACGGCTGGTCGAGCAGCAGGACGTCGTTCGTGCCGTCGAGATCGATGGCGTGGATGCCAGTGGGCAGTTCGTACGCGAGATGGGTTTTATCAAGCGGGACGGCCGCCTGGATCGGCACCGACAGCCGCGTCACCAACACGTCGTCCGGCGTCCCACGGTACCAGAGCTCGGAATCGGTAATCCGCACCTGCGCCCCGACCAACGGCGCCGTCTGCTCGGCAGCAGTGGCCGGACGTTGGACGCCCGCGACGATCCGCTCCCGGAAGAGCGTGATGCCGTCGAACAACGCGACCCGGCCGCGCTCAATCCGCACCGGATGATGCCAGGCGTGGTACCCTGGCTTGGTTACCTCGAGCTGGTATAAGTCCGGGAAGTACGCCTGCGTCAGCTTGCCGGCCCGCACCACGAGCGGGTGGCCGTCGAGTGTCGCGGCGATATCCGGCGTGCGGGCATCGAGCACCAAAAGTCCCGCTTTCTCGACCCGCAACCGGTTGAAATCGATCACGTAGCCGTTGGCCTCAAGCACAAGGATCGCAGCCGCTACCAACGTCAGCCCCGACCGGAGCACGAAGCTGGCGATATCCCACCCCGTTTCCCGCTGGTTCGTCGGTACGACGCGTGCAGTGCGCATGCTTCCAGCCTATATGAGATGCCAATGCCGCTCAAGCGAGCGCTTGCCAGCCAGGGCGCGCGACCGTAGTGTGCAGACATGCACTACGAGATCACGGGCGGCACACCGCTCGGCGGCAGGATCACGCTCGCTGGCGCCAAAAACCTTGCGAGCAAGCTTATCCTTGCATCCTTGCTGCCAGACGGCGTCAGCACGATCCATGGCGTGCCGGATATCGGTGAAACCGAGATCGCGGTCGAGCTCATCCGGGCGGCTGGAGCGGCCGTCACCAAGACGGGCGATACCCTCACGATCGATGCCGCGGCAGTGACGCCACCCGATCTCCGCCACCTGTCGTCGAAAAGCCGGCTGTCAATCCTGCTGCTTGGACCACTCCTGCACCGCTTCGGCGTAGCCCACGTGCCGCCCGTGACCGGCGACCAGATCGGCCGCCGGCCCGTGGGATTCCACATCGACGCCCTGCGGGCGCTTGGCGCCCGGATCGAGCAGACTGCCGACGGTTTTTCGGCCCATGCGGACGGGCTCAGGGGCGCCTCGATCAGCTTGCCGTACCCAAGCGTCGGCGCCACCGAAACGATCTTGCTGACGGCGACTTGGGCCACGGGCACGACGATCCTGGACAATGCCGCTGTCGAACCCGAGGTACTCGCCCTCGCCGATTTCTTACGAGCGATGGGCGCCGACATCCAGGT
>JAYRIO010000059.1:0-2057 GCA_041906745.1 Patescibacteria group bacterium | reverse complement strand
TACCACCCAGGTAGGTCGAGTACACCAGTGCCGAACCCGAGGGATTGAGCTTGGTGAGAAACGCGTCGAACAGACCGCCGTTGCTCGCCTGAATTGCAGAAGCGGTCGGGAAGTTTGTTGAGTTCGTGTTGCCGCTCACGTACGCATTCCCCAAAATGTCGACCGTCAATCCGAAGCCGTTATCCGTGCCGCTGCCCCCAAGATAGGTCGAATATACGAGCGCGCTACCCGTCTGGTTCAACTTTGTAACGAAGGTATCCGTATTGCCTGCGTAGCTTGCCTGGTACGGCGACGATGTGGGAAGGTTGCTTGAGGTGGTGTAGCCGTACAAGTACGCATTGCCCGAGGGATCAAGCGACATCCGCGTGGCAACGTCATTACCGCTTCCGCCGAAATACGTGGAGTAAATAAGTACTGGATCAATCACCAGTGGCTTCGTTGGATCGTAATCCGAGGCTACTGCGATCGTAACGGTATCGCCATGCACCTCGAACTTGGACGGAATGGTGTGCCTCTCGTGCTCGCCCAGCTGGTAGGTGGTCGGGGCGTTCAACTGGAGCTGGTCGTCACCAGCTTTCAGTACCAGGTTGCCATCGGTGTCTTGCGAGAGCGTGTCTTGGCCACTGAAGTTGAACGCGATCTGGCGGTAGTCCGCGTTCGGGCTGACGATGAAGTCATGTTCGAGGCTTGAGTTGGTGCCGTAGTAGGCAAGGTCGATGCCGGGATAGACGTTCTTGGCGAGCAGTTTCTGGAAGTTGGGAACGTCGCTGCGCCACTGGGACTGGTCATTGCCGAGGAAGTAGTTGGTTTTACTTGGCAGTTCGTCTTGGCCGGTGAACGATGCACTGTTGGCGCCATTGAGTGACATGGTGACCTGCTTCCCGCCGACCGAGGTCGTGGAGCTGGTGCCGCTGAAGGCCGTCATTGCCTGGCCGTGGTGGACGAGGAAATCTACCCCGTTGCCGGCTTGGCCTTGGTTCGGTTCGAACGCCAATGGCAACTTCGCGTAGTTGGCTTCGACGGATGCTTGGCCGGGCTGTGTGGTGGCTGGTTCTGAGAACGGCGTAAGGAGCTGGACCTGCAGTGTGAGCAAGCCGGCCACCGCCAACCAAGCCAGGACGGACTGACGGGACACGATGACACGACGTCGCATACACCCTCCTTCGGTAGTGCCAGTATGCGACACCTGGGAACGGGTGTCTAGGCGGCTACTTGGTGGTAGCATGGAGGTATGCTCATTGAAGTCAGCCATCTTGCCGGCATCCCCGTGGCCGCACTCGACACCGAGTCGATGGTCGGCACGGTGGAGGACACCGTGCTCCATCCGCACACCGGCGAACTGGTCGGGTTTTGGGTCAAGCCGGCCGGGTGGTTCGCGGCTAAGCGCGCGCTGTCAGCCCGCGACATCGTCGGGTACGAGGAGCGGGGACTGTTGGTGCGCACCGGCGATGTCTTGGTCGCGGCCGACGAGATCCAACCGTTCACGAGCATCAGCCGCCAACCGGATCGCTGGCTGGGCAAGCCGGTCGAGACCGCCGAGGGC
Source organism: Patescibacteria group bacterium (assembly GCA_041906745.1). Lineage (GTDB taxonomy): Bacteria > Patescibacteriota > UBA1384 > JACPKC01 > JACPKC01 > JBBUCD01. Next base: position 514 of record JAYRIO010000059.1, on the reverse strand, counting down.
GAACGGCTCGGCACTGTGGCCGATGTGGTACTGGATACCGACCTCGAGCGCGTCGCCAAACTGCACGTCGCCAAACTGTTCGGGGCAGCCCGGATTATCGACCGCGACCAGATCAGCAAGATTACCCCGACGCGGATCATCGTCACGAAGAACCTCGAGAGCAAAGCGGTGAGTACAGCGGCGATCGCCACGGAGGCTGCATGAGCACATCATTCAAGGAACAGGTCTACGCCGTGGTCCGGGGCATTCCGGCCGGCGCGGTCATGACGTACGGCGAGGTAGCGGCAGCGGCCGGTAATCCGCGCGCTGCCCGGGCCGTGGGCGCGATCATGCGCGGCAACCCGAAATCATTCTTAACGGCCGCCAACGATCCCGAGGCGGTCCCCTGCCACCGCGTGGTCGCGCAGCACCGGAAGCTTGGCGGCTTCAACGGCGGGCTGGACGCCAAAGAAGCCTTGCTCGCCGCCGAGGGCTGGACCATTACCGCAACGCGCGAGGTGCAGCGATGACCCTT
>JAYRIO010000058.1:0-2895 GCA_041906745.1 Patescibacteria group bacterium | reverse complement strand
GGGGTGTTCAGCGGGCAGTATGCGCTGCATCCGCTCACAGGCGAACGCCTCCCGGTCTGGGTGGCGGACTATGTGCTCGGCAGTTACGGCACCGGTGCCGTGATGGCCGTGCCGGCCCACGACGCGCGCGATTGGGCGTTCGCCGCAGCGCACGACCTACCGGTGCAAATAGTGGTCGAGGGCGGAACCCGGGATGCGGTGTACGAGCAACCCGGCAGGCTGGTCGATTCGGGCGACTGGACCGGCAAGCAGAGCGAGGCGGACCGGCCAAGTATTCTTTCGAGCCTCGAACGGTCGGGTGTCGGACGGCAGATGAAGCAGTACCGCCTGCGCGACTGGCTGGTTTCAAGGCAGCGGTACTGGGGCGCGCCGATCCCGATCATCCACTGCGAGCGGTGCGGCACGCAGGCCGTTCCCGACGCAGCGCTGCCAGTCCGGCTGCCGGACGACGTGGATTTCCGCCCGACCGGCGAGTCGCCGCTTGTCCGCTCGGCGACGTTCAACCAAGCCGTCTGTCCGGCATGCGGCGGTGGCGCAACGCGCGAGCACGACACGATGGACACGTTCGTGGACTCGAGCTGGTACTTCTTGCGTTACCCCGATCCCACGAACGAGTCCGTTGCGTTCCTGCCCGACCAGCTCTCGCACTGGCTGCCGGTCGACGTCTACGTGGGCGGCGCCGAACACGCAGTGCTGCACCTGCTCTACGCGCGGTTCATCACCAAGGCGCTGGACGACATCGTCGGCCTGGGATTCCGCGAGCCGTTCCTGCAGCTCAACAATGTGGGACTGATCCTGGGCGAGGACGGGCGGAAAATGAGCAAATCCCTCGGCAACGTCATCAATCCCGACGACGTCGTCGACCAGTACGGTGCCGACACAGTCCGGCTGTACGAGATGTTCATGGGGCCGTTCGACGAGTACTCGCCTTGGAACACGCGGTCGATGGTCGGTGTCCGGCGCTGGCTCGACCGGATCTGGCGCCTGCAGGAGTGCGTTGCGACCAGCGTAGCTGCCGGTGATACGCAGCGGGCAGCCGTCTCGGCGCTTATCCGGCACGTCACCGACCATATCGAGCAGTTCCGCTTCAACACTGCGGTGAGCGCGCTCATGATCCAGACGAACGCTTTCGCGGCGGCGCGCGCGGTTGACCGGGAGGCGTTCGCGTCGTTCATCCAACTGCTCGCGCCGTTCGCCCCGCACCTTGCCGAGGAAGTGTGGCACCGGCTTGGGCATGAGGGCAGTGTCTCCAAGGCGCCCTGGCCGTCCGCTGCCAGCCAGCCGGTGCAAACAGGCGCGGTCACGATCGTTGTCCAGGTTGCTGGCAAGGTGCGCGCGACCCTGTCGTTCGAGCGGGACGCGGACACGGCGGCGCTCATCGATGCCGCGAAGCAACTGCCGAACGTGGCGCGGTATCTTGGTGGTGGCGAACGGGCGATCGTGGTGCCGAACCGCTTGGTGAACTTCATTCCTTCCTGATCGTCTGGAAAAATCGCCGGTCTTGTAGTACACTCATCACCTCGAAGGAGACTACCCATGGCAGAACCGAAGAAAAAGCTGTCCAAAACACGAAGTCGGTCACGGAAAGCGGGCTTTAAAGCGGACGCAATCAGCTTGGTTGTGTGCTCGCACTGCGCGGCCCAGATCCAGCCGCACCGCGTGTGCCCGAACTGCGGGTACTACAAGAACGCCAAGGTTGCCGCCTAACACGCCTGTTACCGGACTATGGCCAACCGACACCTCTCGAGAATCATCATCGTCCAGGCGTTGTACGAATGGGATTTCCGGAAGGATTCGGACGTCGCAGCGATCGCGCAACGCGGGATCGATACGTTCGCGCACGAGGTCGACGAACAGTTTGTCCTCGATGCGGTCCGTGGCGTTTCTGAGCGCACGGCTGAGCTCGACGAACTCATCAGCAGTTACGCGCCCGAGTGGCCGCTTGAGCAGATCGCGGTGATCGACAAGACGCTCTTGCGGGCGTCGGTCTACGAGCTGCTGTATGTCGACGGCACCCCGCCGAAAGTGGTGATCAACGAAGCCGTCGAGCTCGCCAAGATGTTCGGCGGTGAGAGTTCGGCCAAGTTCGTGAACGGCGTTTTGGGCAGCGTGTACCGGACGCACCCCCGTTTCGAGGCTGAACGGGCTGCTGCCGCGGCGGAGCTGCCGGCCGAGCAGGAACAGGACATGGTACCGATCGAGGAGCAGGCCGATGACCAAGCAGCAGCCGAGTGAGTTCGCGGCGTCGGTCGGACTGACGTTTACTGACGAATCGTTGCTCCAACAGGTGTTCGTGCACCGGTCGTACCTGAACGAGCACCGCTCATTCCCCCTGGACCACAACGAGCGGCTCGAATTTCTGGGCGATGCTGTCCTTGAGCTGGTCGCGACCGAATACCTGTACAAGCGCTTCGACAATCCCGAGGGCGAGCTGACGAACTGGCGGAGCGCACTGGTGCGGGGTGAAATGCTTGCCAAAATCGCTGCCGAACTGGGCATGAACGACTACCTGCTGTTAAGCAAAGGCGAGCAGCGGAGCGAGGGCAAGGCGCGCAACCTGATCCTTGCGAACGCGTTCGAGGCGTTCGTCGGCGCACTCTACCTCGACCAAGGCTACGCCGCGGCGCAGCGTTTTCTGGAAGCCAAGCTGCTGTCACGTCTCGACGAGGTCCTGTCGCAACGGCTGCATATCGATGCCAAGAGCGACCTGCAAGAGAAGAGCCAGGAACAGCTTGGCAGTACGCCGAGCTACAGCATTCTGGCGACGAGCGGGCCCGACCACGACCGCCAGTTCACGGTCGGGGTCCATCTGCGGTCGGTGCTAGTCGGCCAGGGAGAGGGCCGGAGCAAGCAGAAAGCAGAACAGGCCGCGGCCAGCGCTGCGCTTGCCCGCTG
>JAYRIO010000057.1:0-1979 GCA_041906745.1 Patescibacteria group bacterium | reverse complement strand
TTCGTAGAGCGCCAGAGCGCGTCCACTGGTCGGCAACCCGGCGAATCCTTGCACCAGTTGGCCGAGCGCCAACGACGCGGCCAAGTCGCCTGCCAGCAGCGCCATACTGCACCCGTAGTGGCCCGCCCTCGCGGCTGGGGCTGCGTCGGCTTCGTACTGCCGGTGCATGGTCGGTCGGCCGCGGCGCAACTCGCTCTCGTCCATGATGTCATCGTGCATCAGCAAGAAACCGTGGAACAACTCGAGCGAGGCGCCTACCTGCGCCAGGCGCGGGCCGGCAGCGCCGCCGAACAACCCGTGGCCGATCGCCAAGAGCCGCGGGCGCAAGCGCTTGCCGCCCAGCGTACAGAACTGTTCGATCCGGCCGAGGAGCACTGCCTGGTCGGGTCGGCGGCCGCGTTCAGCGGCACACGCCGCCACGACCGCAGCGACGACCGCTTGGTCGAACGTGGCGGCGGGAAGCACTCCGGCAGTCGTCATCAGATGATCTTGTAGCCAACACCGCGCACGGTCTGGATGTGGTTGGTGCCGAACGGGCGGTCGACCTTGTCCCGCAGGAGCTTGATATGGACATCCACGGTGTTCGTCATGGCATCGGTGCTGTCGCCCCAGACTGCGTCCAGGATCCGTCCTCGGTCAAGGACGTGCCCTTGGTACGACAGCAAGTATTCGAGCAGCTCGAACTCACGGCGGCGGAGCGGCACCTCGACCCGCTTGACCGTGAGTTGGCGACGGATCGGGTCCAGGCACAGCGTGCCGGTCGTCAGGACCGGATGGCGCTGGCTGATCGTCCGCCGCACCAAGGCTTGAAGCCGCGCCTTGAGCTCGTCCATCGCGAACGGCTTCACCAGGTAGTCGTCGGCACCGGCATTCAAGGCATCGACCCGGGCCGACACCTCGCGCGTGCCGCTCAGCACCAAGATCGGCGTCTGGATGCGGTCGCGGCGCAACTCAACGCAGACCTCGCGGCCGTCGATATCCGGCAGTCCCAGGTCGAGCACGACCGCCGCGAAGTCGTTCGTTTGCGCCCGGTACAAGCCGCGCTTGCCAGTGGCGGCCACCTCGACCAGGTACTGGCCGCTGAGCCCTGCTACGACAGCCTCGGCGACGGCGGCATCGTCCTCGATAAGCAACATCCGCATACCTGTATGATCCCGTAGCTTTCTGAACAGTTCATGAACTCGCGTCTACCGTATCATACCAAGAGCAGCGTGCTTGACGCGTCCGCGCCTTCGCCCGTAGCCTAGAGCTACACACACGAAGGGAGCGCTATGAAAAAACCGGCCTTGATCCTAGGAGTCATTGCGGTCGTCATCCTTGCGGGGCTCGGCATCGCGTGGCGGGTGGCCAGCGGCTTCGTCGCGCGCAGGGCTGCCGAGGCCGGCACCGAGGCCGCCGTCAAGCTCGCCGCTGGCGGCAACGTCGATGTGGACACCAGCTCCGACACCCTGAGTGTCCGGACAACCGACGGGAGCGCCAGCTTTTCGAGCAACGGCACGCTGCCGAGCGGCTTCCCGGCCGATGTCCCCACGCCCTCGTTCGGGACGATTACCAGCAGCTACTCGGGAACCGGATCAGGCAGCAGCGGGTACAACGTCGCCTACTCGCTGACGTCGGCGCAGGCCAAAACCGCCAGCACCACCTACCAAGACCAGCTGAAGACTGCTGGGTATTCGATTGAAGGCACGGCCACCTCAACGAGTGGCGGGACAACGCTCGACATCTTCTCGGCGAAAAAGGGCGACAAAACCGTCGCCGTCTCCGTGTCGACTGCCGAGGACGGTTCCGCCACGCTCAACTTGACCGTCTCGATCGACGCAGCCAACTAACCCGCACCGGCTGCGCAAAGAAAAGGCCGCACACGGTGCGGCTCTTTCTTTGGCTCCGGGACTTGGATTCGAACCAAGATTATCAGATTCAGAGTCTGACGTCCTGCCATTAGACGATCCCGGAACAGTGCTGGGATTGTACTCGGTTTG